>JAGWVN010000014.1 GCA_018970865.1 Betaproteobacteria bacterium | reverse complement strand
CCGGCGCCGCGGCGGCACGCCGGTGCTGGTGGTGCTCACCGACGGCCGCGCCAATGTCGCCCGCGATGGCGCCGGCGGCCGCGAACGCGCCGCCGCCGATGCCCGGGCCGCCGCCCGCCATCTGCGCGCCGAGGGTCAGGTCAGTCTGCTGATCGACACCTCGCCGCAGCCCCAGGCCGCCGCCCGCGAGCTCGCCGCCGAGATGGGCGCGGCCTACCTGCCGCTGCCGCGGGCCGACGCCGCGAGCGTCTCCGGCGCGGTGCGGGCGGCCGCCGCCCTTGGCGCCCGTCGGGGCTGAGACCATGCCGGCGGGCACCTCGACCAGCGCCGCGGCGGCAGGCCCGGGCGCCAGTCCCTGGCCGGACAGCGGGCCGATGCGCTGGGCGCGCGAGGGCGCGGCCTGGCCGCATGCCGAGCGCAGCGTCTTCATCGAGGCCGGCGGCCTGCGCTGGCATGTGCAGCGGTTCCCGGGCCCGCCGACGGCGCGGCACTGCATCCTGCTGCTGCACGGCACCGGCGCCAGCACCCATTCCTGGCGCGCCCTGGCGCCGCGGCTGGCCGCGCGGGCCGAGGTGATCGCGCCCGACCTGCCCGGTCACGGCTTCTCGGGGATGCCGCCGGCGCGCAGCTTCTCGCTGCCCGGCATGGCCGAGGCGATCGGCGCCCTGCTGCGCGCCCTGCCGGCGCAGCCCACGGCGGTGGTCGGCCACTCGGCGGGCGCGGCCATCGGCGCCCGGCTGTGCCTGTCGGGCCTGGTGAGCCCGCAGGCCCTGATCGGCATCAATGGCGCGTGGCTGCCCTTCGGCGGCCCGGCAAGCCGGCTGTTCTCGCCGGCGGCGCGCCTGCTCGCCACCCGCGGCGCCGCGCCCTGGCTGTTCGCGCGCCTGGCCCGCGATCCGGCGCTCGCCCGACGGCTGCTGGCCGGCACCGGCTCGCGCATCGACGCCCTCGGCGAGCAGGCCTATGCGCGGCTGCTGCGCAGCCCGGACCATGTCGCGGCGGCGCTGTCGATGATGGCCCACTGGCGGCTCGATGACCTGGTCGAGGCGCTGCCCGCGCTGCGGCCGCGGCTGCTGCTGCTCGCCGCCAGCGCCGATCTCACCGTGCCCTGCGCGCAGTCCGAGCGCGCGGCCCGCGCCCTGCCCGGCGCGCAGCTGGAACGGCTTGCCGGCCTGGGCCATCTTGCCCACGAGGAGCAGCCCGACCGGATCGCCGAGCGCATCCTGGCCTTCCTGGACGCGGCGGACTGAATTCACGCCCGCTGCCGGAGCGGCGGTTGACGCTCACCGCGGAACTGTCTATCGTCCCTTACACTCCAGACCGTCCTATCGGCGTGACATACATGCCGGCCGACATCCGGGGAGGAGACGACCCATGGACATCCTGAACCGGATCGAGCAGGCCCTGTCGGCCATCATCAACCTGCATGATGTGCCCGGCGCGCCGCCCCGGCTGGCCGCCGCGGTGCGCCACGCAGTCTTCCCGGGCGGTGCGCGCATCCGGCCGCAGCTCTGCCTGGCCGTGGCCATGGCCTGCGGCGACGACGACCCGGCGCTGGCCGACGCCACCGCCTGCGCGCTGGAGCTGCTGCACTGCGCCTCGCTGGTCCACGACGACCTGCCCTGCTTCGACGACGCCGCCGTGCGCCGTGGCCGGCCCTCGGTGCAGGCCGCCTTCGGCGAGCCGCTGGCGGTGCTGGCCGGCGATGCGCTGATCGTCATGGCCTTCCAGGCGCTGGGCTACGCTGCGGGCCGCTCGCCGCAGCGCCTGGCGCCCCTGCTGGCCACGGTCGCCTCGGCCACCGGCATGCCGGCCGGCATCGTGGCAGGCCAGGCCTGGGAGTGCGAGCCGCGCGTGGCGCTCGCCGACTACCAGCGCGCCAAGACCGGGGCGCTCTTCGCAGCGGCCACCGCTGCCGGGGCTCAGGCTGCCGGGGCCGAGGCCCAGGCCTGGCGCCCGCTCGGCGAACGCCTGGGCGAGGCCTACCAGGTGGCCGACGACATCCGCGATGTACTCAGCGAGCCCGATGTGCTGGGCAAGCCGGTCGGCCAGGACGCCGCGCTCGGCCGCCCGAGCGCCGCCCACCAGCTCGGGCTCGACGGCGCCATCCGGCACTTCGACGGCCTGGTCGCCGGCGCGATCGCCGCGGTGCCGGAGTGCCCGGGCGCGCCGCTGCTGCGCGCCCTGGTGCGCGCCGAGTCCGAGCGCCTCGTGCCCCGCGCCTGGTGCGAGGATGTGGCGCGCCGGGTTGCCGCCTGACGCCGCGGCCCGCCCGGAACGCGCCGTGTCCGGCTCACCGCCGCTCGACCACGCCCCGATGGGCGCCGGCCTGCCCTCGCCCGGCCCCCTGAGCCTGCGCGACCGCTGGCGCGGCCTGCGCAACCGGCTGTTCAGCAGCCCGCGCTTCCACCGCTGGGCGGCCGCCTTCCCGCTCACCCGGCCGATGGCCCGCCGCGAGTCGCGCGCGCTGTTCGACATCGTCGCCGGCTTCACCTATTCGCAGGTGCTGTTCGCCTGCGTGCGGCTGCGCCTGTTCGAGCTGCTCGCCCGCGGCCCCGAGACCGCCGCGGCGCTGGCCCACCGCCTCGCTCTGCCCGAGGACAACGCCCTGCGTCTGCTGCACGCCGCCGCCTCGCTGCGCCTGCTCGAGCGCCACGACGACGGCCGCTGGGGTCTCGGCCCGCTGGGCGCGCCGATGGTCGCGCTGCCGGCGGTCGCCGCCATGGTCGAGCACCATGCCGCGCTCTACCAGGATCTCGCCGACCCCGTGGCGCTGCTGCGCGGCGAGCGCCCGGCCACGGCGCTGTCGGGCTACTGGCCTTACGCCGACACCGATCCCGACGCGCGCCCCGAGGCGCTCGCCCTCGACAAGGTGGCCGAATACTCCACCCTGATGTCGGCCTCCCAGCCGCTGGTCTCGGAGCAGGTGCTCGACGCCTACCCGCTGCGCGGGCACCGCCGGCTGCTCGATGTCGGCGGCGGCGAGGGCACCTTCCTGGCCGCGGTGGCCGAGCGCGCCCCGCACCTCGAGCTCATGCTCTTCGACCTGCCGGCGGTGGCCGAGCGGGCCCGCGAGCGGCTCGCCGAGCGCGGCCTGGGCGCCCGGGTGCGCACCCACGGCGGCAGCTTCTTCACCGACCCGCTGCCCGCCGGCGCCGACATCATCACCCTGGTCCGGGTGCTCTTCGACCACCCCGACGAGCGCGTGCTCACCATCCTGCGCGCCGCGCGCGCCGCGCTGCCGCCCGAGGGCGTGCTGCTGGTGAGCGAGCCCATGTCCGGCACGCCGGGCGCGCAGGCGATCGGCGACGCCTATTACGGGCTGTACCTGCTCGCCATGGGCCGCGGCCGCTCGCGCACGCCCGAGCGCATCCGCGAGCTGCTGCTGGCCGCCGGCTTCGCCGAGGCCCGGCTGCTGCCCACCCGACTGCCGCTGCAGACCCGGGTGATGCTGGCCCGCGGCCGACGCGGCTGATTCGTCAGCTGCAACCCCGGATTCACCCAGCACAACTCCCGACGGATAAAGTCATTTTCTCTTGACACACTTAGTTGTAAGGCTAAGATGACACTCAGACAAGACCGGCGGCGTGTCTTCATTCGGTCCGCCCGGCCTGCCGGCGCACCACCAGCGCAACCGGCCAGCCGCACAAACCAGGGAGGGAACCGGTGAACACCATGGCTGTCGTGCTCGAGCAGCCCGGGCACATCCGCTTCGGCCAGATCGGCATCACGCCGCCGGCCGAGGCCGATGTCGTGGTCGACATCGAGTTCAGCGGCATCAGCACCGGCACCGAGAAACTCCTCTGGAGCGGCAGCATGCCGTTCTTCCCCGGCATGGGCTACCCGCTGGTGCCCGGCTATGAATCCGTGGGCCGCGTGCGCCAGGCCGGCGCCGCCTCCGGCCTGCGCGAAGGCCAGACCGTGTTCGTGCCCGGCGCGCGCTGCTTCGGCGAGATCCGCGGCCTGTTCGGCGGCGCCGCCTCCCGCGTGGTGGTCCCCAGCGACCGGGTGGTGCCGATCAGCGACCAGCTCGGCGAGCGCAGCGTGCTGCTCGCGCTGGCCGCCACCGCTTACCACGCGGTCGCGGGCAGCGCGCCCCACGGCCCGCACCAGCCGCCCGAGCTCATCGTCGGCCACGGCGTGCTCGGCCGCCTGCTCGCCCGCCTCACCGTGCTCTCCGGCGCGCCGGCGCCGGTGGTCTGGGAACGCAACCCGCAGCGCGCCGGCGGCGCGGTCGGCTATCCGGTGATCCGCCCCGAGGACGACGACCGCCGCAACTACCGCGTCATCTACGACGTGAGCGGCGACGCCTCGCTGCTCGACTCGCTGGTGGCGCGCACCGCGCCGGGCGGCGAGATCGCGCTCGCCGGCTTCTACACCCAGCCGATCGCCTTCGCCTTCGCCCCGGCCTTCATGCGCGAGACCCATCTGCGCGTGGCCGCCGAGTGGAAGCGCGCCGACCTGCTCGCCGTCAAATGGCTGATCGAAAGCGGCCAGCTCTCGCTCGACGGACTGCTCACCCACCTGGAGCCCGCCAGCCGGGCGGCTCATGCCTACCCCGTGGCGTTCGATGACCCGGCCTGTCTGAAGATGGTTCTCGACTGGAGGCAAAGCGCATGACCCCGAACGGCCCGTCCACCGCCACCGTGCAGTTCATCCAGAAGGAGCGGCTGCGCGCCGAGGCGGCGATCGAACCCGACCCGGTGAGCACCGCGCCGGCCACCAAGGAAACCCAGATCATCGCGATCTACGGCAAGGGCGGCATCGGCAAGAGCTTCACGCTGGCCAACCTCTCCTACATGATGGCCCAGCAGGGCAAGAAGGTCCTGCTCATCGGCTGCGATCCCAAGAGCGACACCACCTCGCTGCTGTTCGGCGGCCGCGCCTGTCCGACCATCATCGAGACCTCCTCGCGCAAGAAGCTCGCCGGCGAGGCGGTGTCCATCGGCGATGTCTGCTTCAAGCGCGACGGCGTCTTCGCCATGGAGCTCGGCGGGCCCGAGGTCGGCCGCGGCTGCGGCGGGCGCGGCATCATCCACGGCTTCGAAACCCTCGAGAAGCTCGGCTTCCACGACTGGGGTTTCGACTATGTCCTGCTCGACTTCCTCGGCGATGTGGTCTGCGGCGGCTTCGGCCTGCCCATCGCCCGCGACATGTGCCAGAAGGTGATCGTGGTCGGCAGCAACGACCTGCAGTCGCTGTATGTGGCCAACAATGTCTGCTCGGCGGTGGAGTACTTCCGCAAGCTCGGCGGCAATGTCGGCGTGGCCGGCATGGTCATCAACAAGGACGACGGCACCGGCGAGGCTGCGGCCTTCGCCCGCGAGGCCGGCATCCCGGTGCTCGCGGCCATTCCGGCCCACGAGGACATCCGCCGCAAAAGCGCGAGCTACGAGATCATCGGCCGGCCCGGCACCCAATGGGCGCCGCTGTTCGAGACGCTGGCGGTGAATGTCGCCGAGGCCCCGCCGGTGCGCCCCGCGCCGCTCTCCCAGGACCGCCTGCTCGGCCTGTTCTCGGGCGCCGCGGTCGGCCGCGATGTGGTGCTCGAGCCGGCCACCCAGGCCGACATGACCGGCAGCACCCAGTCCGTGCGCCCGTCCCTCGAAGTCGTCTACGACGCCGCCTGAGACCATGGCCATGGACAGCCCGGCCCAGGCTCCCGTCCCCAACCCGCAGGCCCTCGAGGGTGACGGGCTGGGCTGCCATTCCGGCGCCCAGGCGCTGCGCGAGGCCGCCGCCTCGGCGGGCAAGAGCGACACCCTGGCGCGCTACGCCGCCGACTACCCCCAGGGCCCGCACGATCAGCCGCAGAGCATGTGCCCGGCCTTCGGCTCGCTGCGGGTGGGCCTGCGCATGCGGCGCACCCAGACCATCCTGTCGGGCTCGGCCTGCTGCGTCTACGGCCTGACCTTCACCTCGCACTTCTACGGCGCGCGGCGCTCGGTGGGCTATGTGCCCTTCAACTCCGAGACCCTGGTCACCGGCAAGCTCTTCGAGGACATCCGCGAGGCGGTGCACGCCCAGGCCGACCCGGCGCAGTTCGACGCGATCGTCATCATCAACCTGTGCGTGCCCACCGCCAGCGGCGTGCCGCTGCAGCTGCTGCCGCGCGAGATCAACGGCGTGCGCATCATCGGCATCGATGTGCCCGGCTTCGGGGTGCCCACGCACGCCGAGGCCAAGGATGTGCTCGCCGGCGCGATGCTGAAGTTCGCGCGCGGCGAGATCGCCGCCGGCCCGGTGCAGGCGCCGCGCGCCGGTCGCGCCGACAAGCCCACGGTGGCGCTGATCGGCGAGGTCTTCCCCGCCGACCCGGTGGGCATCGGCATGATGCTCGACCCGCTCGGCCTGGCTGCCGGCCCGGTGGTGCCCACCCGCGAGTGGCGAGAGCTCTATGCCGCGCTCGACTGCCGCGTGGCCGCGGCGCTGCATCCCTTCTACACCGCCAGCGTGCGCGAGTTCGAGGCCGCCGGGCGTCCGGTGGTCGGCTCCGCGCCGGTCGGCCATGACGGCACCGAGGCCTGGCTGCAGGCCGTGGGCAGCGCCGCCGGCGTGGCCCAGGCCCGCATCGATGACGCCAAGAACCGCTTCCTGCCGGCCATCCGCGCCGCGCTGCAGCGCACCCCCATCCAGGGCCGCATCACGCTGAGCGGCTACGAGGGCAGCGAGCTGCTGGTGGCGCGGCTGCTGGTCGAGAGCGGCGCCGACCTGCGCTATGTCGGCAGCGCCTGCCCGGCCACGCCCTGGTCGCAGGCCGACCGCGAGTGGCTCGAGTCGCGCGGCGTGCTGGTGCGTTTTCGCGCCTCGCTCGAAGACGACCTCGCCGCCATGCGCGAGTTCAAGCCCGACCTCGCCGTGGGCACCACGCCGGTGGTGCAGGCCGCCAAGCAGGCCGGCATCCCGGCGCTCTACTTCACCAACCTGATCTCGGCCCGGCCGCTGATGGGCCCGGCCGGCGCGGGCTCGCTCGCCACGGTGATCAACACCGCGATCGCCAACAAGGCCCGCTTCGACGACATGAAGGCCTTCTTCGGCGATGTCGGTCATGGCCATGCCTCGGGGGTCTGGGAAGGCGTGCCGCAGGACCGGCCCGAGTTCCGCGAGCACACCCGCCGCCAGGTGATCAAGCTCCAGAAGAAGCTCAAGTCCGAGGAGATGATCTGATGCTGGTCCTCGACCACGACCGGGCGGGCGGCTACTGGGGCGCGGTGTATGTCTTCACCGCGATCAAGGGGCTGCAGGTGGTCATCGACGGCCCGGTGGGCTGCGAGAACCTGCCGGTCACCTCGGTGCTGCACTACAGCGACGCGCTGCCGCCGCATGAGCTGCCGATCGTGGTCACCGGCCTCGCCGAGGAGCAGCTGGGGCGGGAGGGCACCGAGGGCGCCATGAAGCGCGCGCACAGCGTGCTCGATCCCGACCTGCCCGCGGTGGTGGTCACCGGCTCGATCGCCGAGATGATCGGCGGCGGCGTCACGCCGGAGGGCACCAACCTCAAGCGATTCCTGCCGCGCACCATCGACGAAGACCAGTGGCAGTGCGCCAACCGCGCCATGTTCTGGCTGTGGTCGGAGTACGGCATGCGCAAGGTGCCGGCACGCAAGCCGCGCGCGCCCGGCGAGAAGCCGCGCGTCAACCTGATCGGCCCGAGTTACGGCGTGTTCAACTCGCCGAGCGACCTCGCCGAGATCCGCCGCCTGGTGCAGGGCATCGGCGCCGAGATCAACATGGTGTTCCCGCTCGGCAGCCACCTCGCCGATGTCTCGCGACTGGTCGAGGCCGACGCCAACATCTGCCTGTACCGCGAGTTCGGCCAGATGCTGTGCGAGGCGCTCGACCGCCCCTGGCTGCAGGCCCCGGTGGGCCTGCACAGCACCACCCGCTTCCTGCGCAAGCTCGGCGAACTGCTCGGCCTGGACCCCGAGCCCTTCATCGAGCGCGAGAAGCACACCACCATCAAGCCGCTCTGGGATCTCTGGCGCTCGGTCACCCAGGACTTCTTCGGCACGGCCAGCTTCGCGGTCGTGGCCAACGACACCTACGCCCGCGGCATCCGTCGCTTCCTCGAAGACGAGATGGGCCTGCCCTGCCGTTTCGCGGTGGCGCGCAAGCCCGGCGAGAAGACCGACAACGCCACGGTGCGCCAGCTGGTGCAGGAACAGACCCCGCTGGTGCTGTTCGGCAGCTACAACGAGCGCATGTACCTCGCCGAGTGCGGCGGGCGCGCGGCCTACATCCCGGCCTCGTTCCCGGGCGCGATCATCCGCCGCCACACCGGCACGCCCTTCATGGGCTACGCCGGCGCCACCTACCTGGTGCAGGAGGTGTGCAACGCGCTGTTCGACGCGCTCTTCCACATCCTGCCGCTGGCCACCGACATGGACCGCATCGAGGCCACGCCCAGCCGGGCGAGCGGCGCCGGCTCCATGCCCTGGGACCCGGCCGCGCATCGTCTTCTCGAGCAGCTGCTCGAGGCCGAACCGGTGCTGGTGCGCATCTCGGCGGCCAAGCGCATGCGCGATGCGGCCGAGCAGGCGGCGCGCGCTGCCGGGCTGGGCGAAGTGCAGGAAGAGCAGCTTTCAAGGTTGTTTGGTCGACCCCGGATGGGGAGCCCCGCGTGACAGGCGGAGCCCTCCCCCAGGGTCGGTCGGGCATGCGTCGGGGTTCTCCCGGCGTCTGGGTGCCGGCGCGGCAACGCGCAGGCGTTATGGGCCGCGCCGGTCGGCAAGGCCGTTGCCGCAAGGCAATTCAACGAGGACTTCGACTATGGCTGACAAGGTGAATCCGTCCGGATTGACGGACGCGGAGTGTCAGGAATTCCACAAGTACTACATCCAGGGCTACCTGCTCTGGGCGGCTGGCGCGTTCTTCGCGCACAGCCTGGTGTGGATCTGGCGCCCCTGGTTCTGAGATAGACCCCAACCCAAGGAGGCAGTCATGGCACTGAAATCCGCTGACCAGCCGATGTCGATCGGCAAGCCCCTCGACGGGCTCCATCTGATCTTCTTCGCGCTGTTCGCCGTGTTCCTGGTGCTGGCCGTTGTCGGGCAGCTGCTGAATTGGAACTGGCGCACCTGGCTCCCCGGAGCCGAAGGGGCGCAATCGACCTGGAGCGGCGTGAAGTCTGCCGTCTACACGGTCATCTCCCATCTGAGCTAGCGAAAGGACACCAACATGTGGCGTTACTGGCGAATCGTCGACCCACGCAAGGCGATCATCCTCACCGGACTGCTGATCGCTTTCGTCTCGACGAGCATCCATCTGATCCAGATCAGCGGCGATCGTTACAACATCAACAGCTGGCACCCCGACACGGCGAAGGCCGCGGCTGCGAAGGCTTCGCAGAACGCGCCGACGCCCCCGGGCAAGTAGCGGCCGCGCGGCGTCTGACGCCGCGCGGGCGGGCGGATCAGGGCTGAGGCCCCCGCCCGCTTTCCGCGCCAACGCCGGAACGCGATCGGCCGCCACGCAGCGCACAGCAACTGGAGAACCCGACATGGCCATGCTGAGCTTCGAGAGAAAGTACCGAGTTCGAGGGGGAACCCTCGTCGGCGGAGACCTGTTCGATTTCTGGATCGGACCGTTCTACGTCGGCTTTTTCGGTGTCACCACTGCGTTCTTTTCGCTGGTGGGCACCGCCATGATTCTCTGGGGCGCGGCCATGGGCCCGACCTGGAACCTCTGGCAGATCAGCATCGCGCCGCCCGACCTCAAGTACGGGCTGAATCTCGCGCCGATGATGGAGGGCGGCCTGTGGCAGATCATCACGGTCTGCGCGCTGGGCGCCTTCAGCTCATGGGCGCTTCGCGAGGTGGAGATCTGCCGCAAGCTCGGCATGGGGCTGCATGTGCCCGTGGCCTTCAGCTTCGCGATCCTGGGCTATGTGACGCTGCAGGTGATCCGCCCGGTGCTGATGGGTGCGTGGGGGCATGCCTTCCCTTACGGCATCTACAGCCACCTCGACTGGGTGAGCAATGTCGCCTACCAGTACCTGCACTTCCACTACAACCCGTGGCACTGCATCGCGGCGAGCCTGTTCTTCGCCACCACGCTGGCGCTGTCGATGCACGGCGGCCTGGTGCTGTCGTCCACCAACCCCAAGAAGGGCGAGGTGGTGAAGACCCCGGAGCATGAGGACACCTTCTTCCGCGACTTCATCGGCTACTCGGTCGGCACCCTGGGCATCCACCGGCTGGGCCTGTTCCTGGCGCTGGCCTCGGTGTGGTTCGCCGCGCTGTGCATCGTGGTGAGCGGACCTTTCTGGACACGCAGCTGGCCCGAGTGGTGGGGCTGGTGGCTCAACATGCCGATCTGGCGCTAGCCGCTCAGGAGGAAGTCATGGCGGAATATCAGAACCTCTTCACAGCGGTGCAGCCGGTCGGTCCCCTGCACGACGGCGTCGCGCTGCCGCGCGGCGACTGGCAGCGCAGCGGCAAGCCCTTCCTGTGGCACCTGCTCGGCCGCATCGGCAACGCGCAGATCGGGCCGGTGTATCTCGGCGGCCTGGGCGTGGCCTCGCTGGTCTTCGGCACGCTGGCCTTCAACATCATCGGCTTCAACATGCTGGCGGCGGTCGACTTCAGCCCCATCCAGCTACTGCGCCAGATCTTCTGGCTGGCGCTGGAGCCGCCCGCGCCGGCCTACGGCCTGAGCATCCCGCCGCTTGCGCAGGGCGGCTGGTGGATCATCACCGGCTTCCTGCTCACGGTCTCGATGATCCTGTGGTGGGCACGCACCTATCGGCGGGCGCGGCAGCTCGGCCTGGGCACGCACATCGCCTGGGCCTTCGCGGCGGCGATCTGGCTTTACCTGGTCTGCGGCTTCTTCCGGCCGCTGCTCATGGGCAACTGGGCCGAGGCGGTGCCCTTCGGGATCTTCCCGCACCTCGACTGGGTCTCGGCGCTGTCGCTGCGGCACGGCAACCTGTTCTACAACCCGTTCCACGCGCTGTCGATCGTGTTCCTGTATGGCTCGGTGCTGCTGTTCGCCATGCACGGCGCGACCATCCTCGCGGTGGGCCGCTACGGCGGCGAGCGCGAGATCGAGCAGATCGTCGATCGCGGCACGGCCTCGGAGCGCGCGGCGCTGTTCTGGCGCTGGACCATGGGCTTCAACGCCACCATGGAATCCATCCACCGCTGGGCCTGGTGGTTCGCGGTGCTGTGCCCGCTCACCGGCGGCATCGGCATCCTGCTGACCGGCACCGTCGTGGACAACTGGTACCTGTGGGCGATGAAGCATCACGTGGTGCCGTCCTACCCCGCCGTCTATCCGCTGAGCGTCGACCCTGCCCTGCTGGGAGTCAAACCATGAGCGCGTTCGCCAAATCCATCCGGCTGCTCGCCCTGCCGCTGGCCGCACTGCTGCTGGCGGGCTGCGAGCGACCGCCGATCGTCACGGTCCAGACCGGCTATCGCGGCACGGGCATGGAGCAGATCTACAACCCGCGCACCCTCGCCACCCAGGCCAGCCTGAACGCCGCGCCGGCCGCTCAGCCGGCCGCGGCCTCCGACGGGCCCAAGGCGAAGGAGATCTACCAGAATGTGCAGGTGCTCGGCGACCTCAGCGTGGCCGAGTTCACCCGTCACATGACGGCGATCACGCAGTGGGTGGCGCCCACGCAGGGCTGCGGCTACTGCCACAACCTGCAGAACCTGGCCGACGACAGCAAGTACACCAAGGTGGTCGCCCGGCGCATGATCCAGATGACCCAGCATGTGAACGCCGACTGGAAGAAGCATGTCGGCGACACCGGGGTCACCTGCTACACCTGCCACCGGGGCAATCCGGTGCCGGCGCAGGTCTGGTTCGCGCCGAAGGATCGCCGCCACGAGAACTCGCTGATGGGTGACCTCGCCGGGCAGAACATCGCCGCGCCGAGCGTGGCCCTGAGCTCGCTGCCGTTCGATCCCTTCACGCCCTACCTGAAGGACGACAAGCCCATCCGGGTGAATGGCGATCAGGCCTTGCGGTTCACCGGCGCGGCGTTCAACCGGAACACCACCAAGCAGACGGAGCACACCTACGCGCTGATGGTGCACATGTCCGAGTCGCTGGGCGTGAACTGCACCTACTGCCACAACACCCGCAGCTTCCAGTCCTGGAGCGAGGCGCCGCCCCAGCGGGTCACCGCCTGGCATGGCATCCGCATGGCGCGCGACCTCAACAACGCCTACATGGAGCCGCTCACCAAGACCTTCCCGGCCGAACGGCTGGGGCCGAAGGGTGATGTCGCCAAGGTGGCCTGCGGCACCTGCCACCAGGGCGCCTACAAGCCGCTGTACGGCGCGAAGATGGCCAAGGACCACCCGGAGCTGCTGGCGGTGTCTGGCGCAGCCGCAGCCGCTGCGCCGGCCGCGGCCGATGCCGCGGCACCGGCGGCCAGCGAGGCGGCGCCCGCCGCCACGCCGGCTGCCGCCGGCGCCGCCCCTGCCGCCCCCGCGGCAGACGCCAAGAAGTAGGCAGGCCTCGCCCTACCCGGGGCGGGCGCGCCGGCGCGTCGATACCGAGTGATCGACCCGCCGGTCAGTCTCACCCCTCCGGGCAACACGCCCGCCGCCCGCGACACCGCGGCCGGCGGGCGTGGTCCTGATGGGGCACCGCGTTTCGACCAGGCCGTCCCCCCCGGCGGCTATCTCTGGTGGTACTTCGATGCCCTGAGCGACGACGGCCGCCACGGCCTGACCGTGATCGCCTTCGTGGGCAGCGTGTTCTCGCCCTACTACGCGCTCGGTCGCGCCCTCGGCCGCGACGATCCCGAGGACTACTGCGCGCTCAATGTCGCGCTCTACGGCGACGGCGGCAAACGCTGGTCGATGACCGAACGCGGCCGCCGGCACAGCCAGCGCTCGCGCGAGTCCTTCCGCATCGGCCCGAGCCGACTGTCGTGGGACGGCCGCTGCCTCACCGTGGACATCCACGAGCGCTGCGCGCCCCTTCCCTTCCCGTTGCGGGGCCGTATCCGCCTGTGGCCGGAAGGGCTGTGCCGTTTCGTCGCCGACCTCGACGCGGCCGGCCGCCATCGCTGGGGGCCGATCGCGCCCTGCGCGCGGGTGGAGGTCGCGTTCGATCAACCCGCGCTGCGCTGGTCGGGCCATGCCTACATGGACGCCAACGACGGCGCCGAGCCGGTCGAACGGGCCTTCACCGACTGGGACTGGTCGCGCGCCGGCATGGCCAATGGCGACACCACCGTGATCTACGATGTGCGCCCCCTGGGCGGGGGCGAGCGCGTGCTCGCGCAGCGCTTCCGGCCCGATGGCAGCCATGCGCCCTTCGAGGCGCCGCCACGGCATCCGCTGCCCGGATCGCTGTGGCGGATCGCCCGCCAGGCGCGCGGCGACGCCGCGGCCCCGCCGGTGCTGCTCGACACCCTCGAGGACACACCATTCTATGTGCGATCGACCATCCGCTCCTCGCTGCTGGGGGAATCGGTGGTGTCGATCCACGAGACCCTCGATGTGCCGCGCGTGGTCTCGTTGCCGGTGCGGCTGATGCTGCCCTGGCGGATGCCACGACGGCCCTGAAGGCCGGCTCCGGGGCAAGGCCCGCCCCGCGAATGCCGCGCCGCTCGCGGCGCACCTGCCCACCCGCCGGGCGGGCCCCGCTAGCCCCGGCTGCTGTCCGCTCCTTCGCGGACCCGCGTCAGCGCGCGCTCATGCTCGCGCGGCCCGAATGACGAGGCCAGCGCGCCGTGGGTCTGCAGGCCCTCCAGGTAGATGCGCTCGAGATCGGGCGCGGCGCGCCGCAGCTCGCGCTCGGCGCCGCGCAGATGCAGCAGCGGACGCAGCCAGTGCAGCAGCCGCACCCAGCCCGGCAGCCAGACCCGGTCGGCGCGGGCTTCCAGCCCATCGGCGATCCGCCGGCCGGCCTCCTCGGCGGTCATCTGGGCGCGCAGCATCGGCGGGGCGGCGTCGCGCAGCCGCTGGAAGCCGGGGTGCATCTCGCCCTCTTCGACCAGCGGGGTACGCACCCAGGAGGCATGCATCACGCCCACGCCCACGCCATGCGCGGCCAGCTCGATGCGCCAGGCATTGCACATCGCCTCGACGGCGGCCTTGGAGGCCGCGTAGGCCGACATCATCGGCGGGTGCGCGAAGCTGGCGGCCGAGGCCGAGGCGAGCAGGTAGCCGCGCTGCGCGCGCACCGGCGGCAGCGCCGCGCGCAGGGTGTTGAACACGCCGACGACATTGACATCGATGCAGCGTCGCCAGGCCTGCGGGTCGGTGTGCGAGAGGGGTCCGAAGGACGCGATGCCGGCATTGGCCCAGGCCGCGTCCAGCCGACCGTGTCGTTCCAGCGCAGCGGCCACCGCGGCCTCGCAGTCGGCCATCTCGCAGACATCGCCGGCCACGGCCATGGCCTGCGGGCCGATGGACTCGGCGGCTGCCTGGGCAAGACCCGCATCGACATCCATCAGCACCGGCAGGGCGCCGCGGCGCGCGAACTCGCGCGCGCCGGCCGCGCCGATGCCTGCGCCGGCGCCGGTTACCAGGATCACCCGGCCGCGCAGTCCGGCGGCAGCCGCGCTCATGCCGCCTTGGTGACCATGAAGTAGAGAATGGGCAGCGGCAGGATGGTGGCCCCGGCGCCCCAGATCTGCCACTGTCGCGAGAGCCTGAGGTACTGCGGGGTGATCACATCGGTCTGGCGCAGCAACTGGCGCTGCTTGAGCTGGATGGGCATGAGCACGAACAGCCAGATCAGGCCCGAGAGCCCGAAGAGCAGGTAGGACCAGCGGATCCAGGGATGCTGCGCCTCGCCGCCCCAGCGGTCGGCCATCAGATAGCCGGTGATCACCACGCCGAGCGAGCCGGTGAGCGTGAAGAGCACATCGGTGATCAGCACCAGGCGGTTGCTGAACTGGATGATGGTGTGGTTGCGCGTGCGTTCGGCCAGCGCCGCCCAGGTGCCGCTCACGATCACATTGCCCAGGAACAGGCAGGCGCTCAGCACATGGATGATCTTGAGCGTGGCGCTCATGGGCGCTCCTGCGGCCCGGGACCCGCCTGCGTGGACTCGCCGGCCGCCGCCTGTTCCCGTTCACGCTCCCGTTCACGCTCCCGTTCACGCTCCCGTTCACGCTCCCGTTCGCGCTCGGTCTGCCGCCGGGCGCGGGCCAGGTCGGAGAACTGCCACCAGGCAAAGCCCACCCCGGCAGCCAGCACCACCAGCACCTCGACCAGCTTGAGCAGGGGCACCGACTCGCTCATGGCGGCTGCTGCGCGGCGGCTCAGCGCGCCCCGCGCTGGTCCTGCTCGGCCAGACGGGCGAAGAGATCGGCCGCCCAGATCATGCGCTCGTCGAAACTGCGGCGGGGCACCGCGGGCTCGCGCCCGAGGCGGGCCGGCAGGCCGCCGACCTGCACCGCATCGACCAGGAAGGCGATCTCGGGCAGCGGCGCCAGACCGTCGGCGCCGCCCGGCGCGGGCAGCAGCATGGCGCCGGTGGACGCGGCGATCAGCACCAGCTTGCGCCGGCCCGACACCACCGCGCGGCGGCTGACGGAGTCGAGACCGTCGCGCGACAGCTGATGGCCGATCTCGGCGTAGACCTTTCGGGCGGCGTTGATCGCGGGCCGGCAATCGCGCGGCAGCTCGGCGATGCCGTAGGTGGAGCGGCGGTAGAGCTGATCGGCCTCGTCGAGCAGGCGGCGGATCACGCCGGCGATCGCCGGGGTGAAGCGCGGCTCGCGCAGCCAGGCATCGGCATCGACGCCGGCCTGGGCCAGCCACTCTCGCGGCAGATAGAGCCGGCCGTTGCGGGCATCTTCACCGACATCGCGCGCGATGTTGGTGAGCTGCATGGCCACGCCGAGCTCGCAGGCGCGGGCCAGCGCGGCCGGCGAGCGGGTCTCCATCACCAGCGCCATCATCGCGCCCACCGTGCCCGCCACGCGGGCGCCGTAGGCCATCACATCGGACAGGGTGTGGTAGCGCCGCCCCTGCGTGTCCCACAGGAAGCCCTCGAGCAGCGCGTCGAGCAGCGCGCGCGGCACCGCGAAGGCATGCACCACCTGGGCCAGCGCCCGGTCGGCATCCTCGGGGCCGGGCCGGCCCTCGTAGATGGCATCGAGCCGGGCCTGCAAGGCGCGCATCTCGGCCGCCGGGTCGGCGCCGTGGTCGATCGCGTCATCGGCCAGACGGCAGAAGGCATAGAGCGCGGTGGCCGGGGCGCGCACCCGCGCCGGCAGCAGCAGCGAGGCGGCAAAGAAAGTCTTGGAGCCGCCGCGCATCAGCGCCCGGCAGGCCCGCAGGTCGAAATCGGCCGCCGGCACGGCGGGTTCAGCGGATTCACGCGAAGGCGCGGACATCGGGAAGCACCTGTTCGAGCGTCCTGGCGGACATGAGCACGCCGGGCACGCCTGCGCCCGGGTGGGTTCCGGCGCCGACCATGAACAGCCGGTCGACATCCTCGCTGCGATTGTGCGGCCTGAACCAGGCGCTCTGCAGCAGCAGCGGCTCCATGCCGAAGGCCGCGCCCTTGTAGGCCAGCAGCCGGTCGTGGAAATCCTGCGGGGTGGTGACCCGGGAGGTGACCACATGCCGGCTCAGGCCGGGCAGCACGGTGCGCTCCAGCGCCCGCTCGATCGACTGCCGGTAGGCCTCGGCCTGCGCCGGCCAGTCGGTGCCGCTGGCCAGGTGCGACACCGGGCTGAGCACATAGAAGGCGTCGCAGCCCGGCGGCGCCACCGAGGGATCGGTGGCGCTCGGCCGGTGCAGGTACAGGCTGAAGTCGGCCGGCACCACATGGCGCTTGAAGATGTCGCGCAGCAGCCCCTCGTAGCGCGGACCGAGCACCATCATGTGGTGGGGCACATCGTCCCAGCGGCGGTCGGTGCCGAAGTACCAGACGAACAGGCTCATCGAGTGGCGGCTCTTCTCGATGCGATGGTCGGTCCAGCGCCGGCGCCACTGCGGCGCGACGAGATGTCGGTAGGTCCAGAGCGTGTCGGCATTGGAGACCACGATGTCGGCGGCGATGCGCTCGCCGCTGGCCAGGGTGACCCCGGTGGCGCGGCCGCGGCCGCCGGCCGGGCCCTCGATGTCGATGCGCGCCACTTCGGCGTCGTAGCGGATCTGGCCGCCCAGGCTCTCGAGCAGCCGCACCATGGCCTGGATGACCGCGCCGGTGCCGCCCATGGCCCAGTGCACCCCGAATCGGCGCTCCAGCGTGTTGATCAGGCTGTAGATCCGGGTGACCGCCAGCGGATTGCCGCCGATGAGCAGGGGGTGGAAGCTCATCACGATTCGCAGCTTCGGATCGTGGAAGTGGTGGCAGGCCATCTGCCAGATGCTGCGCCAGCCGCGCATGCGCGCCATGTTGGGCAGCGCGCCCACCAGGTCGCCGAGGGTGTTGTAGGCGATGGTGCCGAGTTCGATGAAGCCGAGCTGGTAGCACTTGGCCGCCTCGGCCAGGAAGGCCTCGTAGCCGGGCAGATCGCCCGGATTGAAGCGGGCCACCTCGGCGCGCATGCGGTCGGGGTCGCCGGAGTAGTCGAACCAGGTGCCGTCGTCGAAGCGGATGCGGTAGAAGGGATCCATCAGCCGCAGCTCGACATCGTCGGCAAACCGGCGGCCGGCGGTCTCCCAGAGCTCCTCGAGCAGGAAGGGCGCGGTGATGATGGTGGGCCCGGCGTCGAAGGTGAAGCCGTCCTGCTTCCAGACATAGGCCCGGCCGCCGGGCGCGTCGAGCTTCTCGAGCACCTGCACCCGCCAGCCGCGCACCGCCAGGCGGATTGCCGCGGCAAGCCCGCCGAAGCCGCTGCCGATCACCACGGCGAGCGGCGCGCGACCGTCGCCGGCGGGGCCGGTGGGTCTGCCCGACGGGCTATCGGGCATGAAGGAGTGTTTCATCAGTGCGGACCGGTGAGTCGTTGCCGGACAAAGCCCGGTCGGTGGAGACGGCGACCTCTGGTGCGCCGCCCGAGAAGCGCAGCGCCCAGCGCCACAGCGCGGCGGTGTCCACCGGCAGCACCAGCAGGGCGTGCTCGACGATGGCCAGGGCCAGCATGGTGCCCACCAGGGCGTGGCCGACCGAGGTGGCCGCCGGCGTGGAGGGCTGCAGGGCGACCATCACCAGCGCCACCAGAACCAGCATGGACAGGCTGAGCGCCACCGGGAAGAAGCCGTTCATGCGCCGGCGGCGGAAGAAGCTCTGCAGGTAGGCGAGGTGCTCGGGCAGGAACTGCTCGCTGAGGTTGCGCACGCCCAGGAAGAGGTTGAGCTTGGCGCTGGTGCGCATCACCCACAGCACGAGGAAGGTGCCGGTGCCCACCTGATTGGGCTGGCGCCAGGTGATGGCGACGATGATCAGGCCCACCGCGAGGATGCCGAGTTCGTGCCACAGGATGGCGCGCAGCGACTGCACGAAACGCGGCCAGCCGCTCAGCCCCGCCGGCAGGGCGGTGCGGCGCGGGCCGGTGATCCAGCCGCTCAGGAAGGTCAGCTCATGCCAGGCCCAGGCCAGCAGCGCGCAGGTGAAGGCGCAGTAGGCCCCGGCCAGCCCGGTCTGGCGCGCGGTGTGCGACAGGCCGTAGAGCGCGACCACGCCCACCCCGGTGGCCAGCGCCACGCTCAGGCGGATCGCACGACGCGACAGGCGCACCAGGATCAGCACCAGGCCCGTGCTGAACCACCACACGAAGACGGCGGTGGCAACGGCGGGCAGCAGGCCGTTCACGCGGGCGGTTCCGAGGCGGGGCCGGACCGGCCTACCAGGCCGGCGCCACCCTGACCTGGGCCGGCAGGTCGTGGCGTTTCACCGGATGCAGGTAGAGCCGCGCGAAGGTAAACGCGCCAGCCACCGCCAGCCCGGCCTGCTGCAGGCGTCCGACAAGACCACCGCGCTCGCGGGCGCGGTTGACCCCGACCTGGATGCGGCACAGGCGCTCGAGCCCGGCCATGAAGGCGGGATGGCGGGTGTCCAGCGAGATGGGGAAGACCTGCCGCGAGATCTCGGTGGTGATGTCGAAGACCCGGTGGTCGTAGTCGGTGGAATCGAGGCCCATGGCCTGATGCAGCATCGGCCGGGTGTGGTCGCGCACATACATGGTGGCGTAGACCGCCAGCAGGAAGAAGCGCACCCAGAGCAGGTTCGCGCCCCGCAGCAGGTGCGGGTTGGCGCGCATGATCAGCGCGAAGGACTCGCCGTGGCGGAACTCGTCGTTGCACCAGCGCTCGAACCACCGGAAGATCGGATGGAAGCGCTTGTCGGGGTTGCGTTCCAGCTGCCGGAAGATCGTGATGTACCGGGCATAGCCGATCTTCTCGGACAGGTAGGTGGCGTAGAAGATGAACTTCGGCCGGAAGTAGGTGTAGCGCTTGGTGCGCTTGAGATCGCCGAGGTCCAGGCCCAGGCCGAAGTCCTTCAGGCTCTGGTTGATGAACCCGGCGTGACGCGACTCGTCGCGGGTCATGAAGCGCATCAGCGCCTTGATGTCGGGGTTGCTGACATTCTTCTGGATCTCGTTGTACAGGATGCAGCCGCTGAATTCGCTGGTCACCGAGGTGATCAGGAAATCGAGGAATTCCTGGCGCAGCTCGGGCGAGACTGTCGAGAACACCTCGCGCACCTCCTGCGTGAACTGCTCGTCGCGCTGGAAGTGGTCGTGGTTGTTGTCGCCCTCGTACTCGGCCATCATCGCGTCCCACTCGGCGCGGATCGACGAGACATCGATGCGGTCCATGGCGGCGAAGTCGGTGGTGTAGAAGCGCGGGCTGATCAGCGATTCGGTCTTCGCCCGCTGGGCGACATCCTGCGGCGAGTCGATGGTGGCGGTGGCAGGCTGCATGGTGCTTGACCCTTTCAGCGGGAGGCCGGTTCGAGCAGCACGGCGAATGCGCCCGCGTTGGCCGGACCGAAGGACTCGAGATCGATGCGCTGGCCGGTCGCGGGATCGGCCAGGGTGAGGCGCCCATCGGTGCGGGCGATGAGCTGGAAGGGCTGCTCGCTGCCCAGGCCGCGCACCCGGCGCTCGCGGGCCAGGGCGCGCAGCGCGCCCCGCAGGAAGCCCTGCTCGCCGTGGATGTCGGCCACCGGCTCGCCGGTGCGGGCATCCACCACCGCGATGCCACCGTCGGGCCGGTCGATGAAGCGCAGCGGCCGTTCCTGCACGGCCGGCGCCGCGCGCTGATCCGGGCCGTTGCCGGTGATGCGAACCAGCGCCACGCTGGCCAGCGAGACCAGGATCATCGCGGCCGCGGCGTAGAGGAACCCGCGCGGAAAGGTGTCGGGCGCCGGTCGGCCGGCAACCATGCGGGTGTGCGGCAGGCTGCTCATGTCAGGCTCGGCTGCCAGTCGGGCGCGCGGCTGCTGTCGGCGGCGGCCTCGGCGGACGGTCGCGCGGCCACCCCGGTGGCCTGCGACCACGCCGCCGACAGGCTGGCCGCCACGGCGCGGGCATCGGGCAGCGCGCGCAGCATCGGCTCGGGTCGGGCGAGCCGCCAGGGTCGGGCATGGGGCCAGAGCTGCAGCCACGGAATGCGGTCGGAACCGGCCAGGGTGAGCACGATGTCGCCGCAGCCGTCAGGGCCTTCACGGAAGGCCGCCGACGCGATGCGGGTGTGCGGCAGGTTGAAGGCCATGGTGAGCACGATGCCCACGCGCATGACCACCCGGCGGTCGGTCAGGGTGTAGACCGTGGTACGGGCCGACAGCCAGGCGAGCAGCGCCACGGCGGCCAGCGCCACCACCGCAAGGAGCGTGGGCCACAGCAGCGCGGCCAGCGCCTCGGCCGGGCTGGCGCCCTCGGCCAGCACGAAGGCGCCGCGCGAGCCGACCATCAGCGCGAAGTAGACCACCAGCTTGCGCCAGTGGAAGGCGGTGCGCGCCAGCACGCGGGCATCGGGCGAGCCCTGCCAGAGGATGCGCTCGCCCGCGGGCAGGCGCTCCGGGAGCCCGTACTGGGGCTCGAGTTCATGCTCGTGCCGATGACCCGGGATGTTCATGCCGCCTCCGTGCTCAGAGAATCGGTTCGCTGCGCTTGGGGTCGGCGTAGAGCGTGCCGCCGCCGTAGTACGCCGAGATGCGGTCTTCCTCGAGGAAGGTGACCTGGTCGGGATTGCGCGTGGCCGGCACCTGCGCGAAGTGGCGGGCCATGATCGAGTTGACCTCGATGCGATCGCGACGGATGCGCGCGAAGGGGATCGGCAGCAGCACGCGGCGGGCGCCGTTCGCGGCCGAGGTCTCGACCTCGAGGTAGCGGAACATCATCTCGGACTGGTCGAGCCAGATGTCGCGCACCGTGCCGGCCTGGATGCCGTCGGCGCCCATCACCGGCAGGCCCCGCGGATCGGTGTCGTTGCCCGAGACCTGATAGCTGCTGGCCACGCGCAGCGGGACGATCTTCACTTCGCCATGGGCGGTAAGGTCAGGCTTGTCGGCCCGGTTGGACCAGGCGCCGGCGCCGGCGCCGGCGAGCATCGGGTCACCGGTCGGCTCCACCGGCGATCCGGGCGAGGCGCCGGTGCTGGCGGCCGAGTAATTGTTCTCGGACCGGGTCAGATCGGGCACGGTCACCTCATGACCGTCGGCGAGCTTGAAGGTCTTGGGCTCGGGAATCGGCCAGCCGCGGATGGTGGCCGTGCCCAGGCTGTCGGACTCCATGGGGTAGCCCTCGCGATGACCCTCGCGGACGAGGTAGTAGATCAGGCCGGCGAAGAACAGCCAGAACAGGTACAGGAGCACCTGAGCCAGATCGACATAACCGGTGAACGCGCCGAATTCCATGATGACTTCTCCTCTCGTCTTGGTGAGGGCGACTAGCCCGGCAGGTCGGAAAGCCCGAACCGGCTGGGGGTGTAGGACACCGCCGACCGCCGGCCGACCAGCGGTCCGATGGCAACCAGGGTGATGAACAGCAGCAGCATCTCGAGGTGATAGACCATGCTGTAGCCGGTGACCGGCGAGGACAGGGCCGCGCCGAGCGCGCCATGCGTGGCGAGCCCCGAGATCAGATCGCGCAGCGCGCCGCCCGCGGCCACCGAGAGCCCGGCGGCGGTGGCCTGCACGGCGCCCCAGGCGCCGAGCGCCAGACCGACGAACTCGCGCTGCTCCATGCGCATGGCGGCCGAGAGCGTGCCCACCGAGAACACGCCGCCCGCAAATCCGATGCCGAGCGAGCCAAGGCGGAACAGCCAGGGCGCGTCGAGCGGCGCGGCGAAGATCACCGCCGAGAAGGCGGGCAGGCCGGCCAGCGCGCCGTAAGCCGCGAGCCGCAGGGGATCGACGCCCGCGGCCAGGCGCCGCGCCGACAGCGCGAAGCCGATCAGCGAGCCCCCGGCCAGCAGGGCGGTGAGGGCGCTGGTCTGACCGACCGACAGCCGCAGGATCTCGCCGCCGTAGGGCTCGAGCACGATGTCCTGCATGTTGAAGGCGGCGGTGCCCAGGCCCACTGACCACAGGAAGCGACGGGCGCGGCCGTTGCGGATGAAGCGGCGCCACACCGGCAGGAAGGCGGGCTCGGGCTGTCCGCGCAGCGCCGCCACGCGCGCGGGGTCGCGCGCCTCCTGCTTCCAGAGGGCCACGCCGTTCAGGGCCAGGGTGAGCAGGGCCGCGCCCTGCACCACCTGCACCAGCCGCTGGGGGCTGAACTCGGCCAGCAGGACGCTGAACCCGAAGCTGCTGCCGACCATGCCGGCCAGCAGCATCACATACATGAGCGCCACCACCCGCGGCCGGGTCTCGTCGCTGGCCTGATCGGTGGCCAGCGCGAGGCCGGCGGTCTGCGCGGTCTGCAGGCCCACACCGACCACCAGGAAGGCGATGGCCGCCACTGCCGGGCCGAACCAGGCGGGCACCGGCACCGCGCCCTGCCCGGAGAGCACCAGCAGCGCGAAGGGCATCACCGCCAGCCCGAAGAACTGCAGCATCGTGCCCGTCCAGATGTAGGGCACGCGCCGCCAGCCGAAGGCCGAGCGGTGGGTGTCGGAGCGAAATCCGGTGAAGGCCCGGAAGGGCGCGGCCAGCAGCGGCAGGGCGACCATCAGCGCCACCAGCCAGGCCGCCACGCCGAGCTCGACGATCATCACCCGGTTGAGCGTGCCCACGATGAGCGCGGTGGCCATGCCCACCGACACCTGGAAGAGCGAGAGCCGGATCAGCCGGCCAAGCGGCAGGTCGGCGCTGGCCGCGTCGGCGAAGGGCAGATAGCGCGGGCCCAGGCGCGACCACGCCTGGATCATGCGCACCCCCACCGGCGGACGGCCCGAGGTTCTCATCGGCGCACCAGCTCCATGGCCTGCGAGGTGTAAAAGCCGCTCGACACCCGCTCGGTGCGGGCCGGCTGCCAGACCGCCAGCTCGGCATGCGCGCCGATGCGCGCCCGCAGCGCGCGCTCGGCCACCGGCTCGATCCAGGGCGCGCGGTTGGCGCGCGGGAACAGGCGGCCGGTGGCGCGCATCAGCGCGAGCATCGGATTGCTGGGCGCGAAGGTGAAGAGCAGGGTCGCGCCGGTGCGCGGCGCCAGCGCCGCCAGACAGCGCACCGCATCGGTGGCGTTGTAGTGGATCAGCGAGTCCATGGCCACCACATGATCGAAGGCGCCGAGCGCCGGATCGAGCATGTCGCCGCTGTGGAAGCGGATGCGCTCGGCGAGCAGCGCGGCATCGGGCAGCTCGGCCACCCGGCGGCGGCCGATCTCCACCAGCGAGGGCGAGAGGTCGATGGCCAGCACCTGCGCGCCACGGCGCGCCGCCTCGATGGCCAGCGCGCCGGTGCCACAGCCCGCGTCGAGCAGGCGCGCGCCGGAGAGATCGGCCGGCAACCAGTCGAGCAGGGTCTCGCGCATGCGGTCGCGGCCGGCGCGCACGGTGGCGCGGATGCGGCCGACCGGCGCGGTGGAGGTGAGGGTCTCCCAGGCCCTGGCCGCGGTGCGATCGAAGTAGGTCTCGATCTGGCCGCGGCGCTGCTGGTACGAGGCGGTGTTCATGGCTGCGCTCCGGCTCAGTCGAACCCGAGCAGATCGAAGATCTCGCGGTCCTTGAGGGCCTCGGGCGCGAGCGGGTCGGTGCCGGCCCACAGCGCGGCGGCCAGCCGCAGGTATTCCTGCTGAACGGCCTCGAGCTCGGGCGAGGGTTCCATCTCGAAGAGGGTGGACTTCTTCAGGCGGCTGCGGCGGATGACATCCAGATCGGGGAAGTGCGCCATGCGCTTGAGGCCCACCCGGTCGTTGAAGCGGTCGATCTGGTCGGTGTCGCGGCTGCGGTTGGCGATCACTCCGCCGAGACGCACGTTGTAGTTCTTCGCCTTGGCGCCGATCGCCTGCACGATCCGGTTCATGGCGAAGATCGAGTCGAAGTCGTTGGCGGTGACGATCAGCGCGCGGTCGGCGTGCTGCAGCGGCGCGGCGAAGCCGCCGCAGACCACATCGCCAAGCACATCGAAGATCACCACATCGGTGTCCTCGAGCAGGTGATGCTCCTTGAGCAGCTTGACGGTCTGGCCGACCACATAGCCGCCGCAGCCGGTGCCCGCCGGCGGGCCGCCGGCCTCCACGCACATCACGCCGTTGTAGCCCTCGTAGACGAAGTCCTCGATGCGCAGTTCCTCGGGATGGAAGTCCACCGACTCGAGCACATCGATCACCGTGGGCATCAGCTTCTTGGTCAGCGTGAAGGTGCTGTCGTGCTTGGGATCGCAGCCGATCTGGAGCACCCGCTTGCCGAGCTTGGAGAACGCCACCGAGAGGTTCGACGAGGTGGTGCTCTTGCCGATGCCCCCCTTGCCGTAGACGGCGAAGACCTTGGCGTTGCCGATCTTCAGATTGGGGTCGAGCTGGACCTGCTGGCTGCCCTCGCCGTCGGGACGGCGGACAGTGCGGCGGATCTCGGTGACCGGGACGCTGGCGACATTCATGCGGATGCTCCTTCGTAGACTCCCTCGAGGCGGTCCTCGAGTTCCTCGCTGGCTCGACGCAAGGCTTCGAGTTCCTGGGGGTCGGGCTGCCAGTAGGCCCGCTCGGACGCCTCCAGCAGGCGGCTGGCCACGCGGGCCGACGCCGTGGGGTTGAGGCGCGCGAGGCGGTCGCGCATCTCGGGATCGAGCATGAAGGTCTGGCTGAGCTGGCGGTACACCCAGGGCTGGACCTGCCCGGTGGTGGCCGACCAGCCCATGGTGTTGGTGATGTGCGCCTCGATCTGGCGCACGCCCTCGTAGCCGTGCTCGAGCATGCCCTCGTACCACTTCGGGTTGAGCATGCGGGTGCGGGTCTCGAGGGCGACCTGCTCGTCGAGGCTGCGCACCGCGTCCTGGCCACGGGTCTGATCGCCGATGTACACCGGCGGCACCCGCCCGCCGCGGGCGCGCTTGACCGCGCCGGTGATGCCGCCCAGGGTGTCGAAGTAGGTGTCGACGGTGGTGACGCCGAGCTCCACCGAATCGAGGTTCTGATAGGTGAGCTCGACATCGGCCAGCACGCTGCGCAGCAGTGCGGCGTGCTGCGCCGGCTGACCGCTGCGGCCGTAGGCGAAGCCCTTGCGCCGCGACCAGGTCTCGGCGAGCTCGTCCTCCTCCTGCCAGCGGCTGCTCTCGACGAGGTTGTTGACATTGGAGCCGTAGGCGCCGTCGGCATTGCCGTAGACGCGCAGGGCCGCGATCTCGAGCGTGCAGCCATGCTCGCGCTGATAGGCCAGCGCGTGCTTGCGCACGAAGTTGCTCTCCTCGGGCTCGTCAGCCGCTGCAGCCAGGTAGGCCGCCTCGGCCAGCAGCCGGATCTGCAGCGGCATGAGGTCGCGGAAGATGCCCGAAATGGTGATCACCACATCGATGCGCGGGCGGCCGAGCTCGGCCAGCGGCACGAGCGTGGCGCCGGCCACCCGGCCGTAGCTGTCGAAGCGCGGCAGCGCGCCGAGCAGGGCCAGCGCCTGGGCGAGCGGGCCGCCCTCGGTCTTGAGGTTGTCGCTGCCCCAGAGCACCAGGGCGATCGACTCGGGAAGCCTTCCCTCACGCTCGATCGTGCAGTCGAGCAGGCGCTGCGCCTGGCGCTGACCGTCACGCATCGCGAAAGCACTGGGAATGCGGAAGGGGTCGAAGCCGTGCAGGTTGCGCCCGGTGGGCAGCACATCGGGCGTGCGCAGCAGGTCGCCGCCGGGCGCGGGCGCGATGAAGCAGCCGCGCAGCGCGCGCAGGATGGCCGGCACCTCGGTGTCGTGGGCCAGCAGGCGGGCGGTGCGGGAAAGATCCTGCAGCAGCGCGACGGTGGCCGGCTCGGCAGGCTGGCCGCCCGCGGCCAGGGCGCGCTCGGCTGTCTCGCCGCGCACCAGCGCGGCCAGGCACTCGCGCGGCAGGGCGGCGCCGCCGGCGGCCTGCGCCATGATGGCGAGCAGGTCGATGCGCTGCTCGGGCGACGGCGCGCGGCCCGCCACATGCATGCCGTGAGGGATCACGGTCTGCTCGAGCTCGAGCACATCGCGGGCGAGCTGCGCGACGCGCGCCGGGGCCTCGACGGCCGACCAGACCGGCTCGGCAGCCACCAGTTCCATGGCCGTCGCCTGGCTCTGGATCAGCGTCGCCGCCTCGCCGCGCGCGCTGTCCGCATCGGGGGCCAGGCCACGCCAGTGCTCGAGCGAATCCTTGAGGTCGAGCAGACCGGCATAGAGGCCGGCCTGGGCGAGCGGCGGCGTGAGGTAACTGATCAGCGTGGCCCCGGAGCGGCGCCGCGCCACCGCGCCCTCGGACGGATTGTTGGAGGCGTAGAGGTAGAGGTTGGGCAGGTCGCCGATCAGGCGGTCAGGCCAGCAGCCGCCGCTCATGCCGGTCTGCTTGCCGGGCATGAATTCCAGGGCGCCATGGGTGCCGAAGTGAAGCACCGCGTGCGCGCCGAAGTCCTCGCGCAGATAGCGGTAGAAGGCCGAGAAGGCATGCGTGGGCGCGAGGCCCTTCTCGAACATCAGGCGCATGGGGTCGCCCTCGTAGCCGAAACCGGGCTGCACGCCGACCATCACCTGGCCGAACTGCCGGCCGAGCACCAGGATGGACTGGCCGTTGCTGAGCTGACGACCGGGCGCCGGACCCCACTGCGCCTCGATCTCGGCCAGCCAGGGTTCGCGCCGGACATGGTCGTCGGCGCGGATGGTGGCCATGACATTGGCGTCGGCCCCGTACTGCGCGGCGTTGCCGCTGAGGATGGCCTCGCGCAGGGCGTCGACGGTCTCGGGCAGCTCGACCTGGTAGCCGTCGGCCTTCAGTGCAGCCAGGGTGTGGTGCAGCGACTCGAACACCGAGAGATGGGCGGCCGTGCCGATGTTGCCGGCATTGGGCGGAAAGTTGAACAGCACGATCGCCACCCGGCAGCGGGCGCGCTCGGCGCGGCGCAGCGCCACCAGGCGCGACACGCGCGCGGCCAGCATCAGCGCGCGCTCCGGGCAGGAGCGCATGTCCTGCGCGGTGTCGGCGGGGCCGAAGGTGCAGTGGTGCGAGCAGCCGGTGCAGGTGACGCCCTGCGCACCGGGGCGGCCGCCGAAGACCATGGGGCTGGTGGCGCCGTCGAGCTCGGGGATGGCCACCATGATGGTGCTCTCCACCGGCATCAGGCCGCGGCCCGAACCGCCCCACTGGTCGAGGGTCTGGAACTCCACCGGATGGGCCGCCAGGTAGGGCACATCGAGGCGCGACAGGGCCTCCTCGGCGGCATGCGAGTCGTTGTAGGCCGGGCCGCCGACCAGCGAGAAGCCGGTGAGCGAGACCACCGAGTCGACCAGGCTGCGGCCATCCTTCATGAAGAAGCGTTCGATCGCGGGACGGGCGTCGAGCCCGGCGGCGAAGGCCGGCACCACCCGCAGGCCGCGCGCCTCGAGCGCCGCGATCACGCCGTCGTAGTGGGCGGCGTTGCCCGAGAGCAGGTAGGAGCGCAGCAGCAGCACGCCCACCGTGCCGGCAGCCGGGGCCGGGGCCGCCGGAAGGTCGTCGGCGCGCTCGGAGAGGCGGCCGGGCATGCGCGGGTGATACACGCCCACCTCGGGGTACTCCACCGGGTCGCCGGCGCGGCCCTGGCCGCGCAGGCCGCGGCGCGGGCCGTCGGCATAGCGGTCGACGAGCGCGCGCACCATGTTGAGCACATTCTCCTCGGAGCCGCCCAGCCAGTACTGCAGGGTGAGGAAGTAGGCGCGGACATCCTGGGCGGTGCCCGGGATGAAGCGCAGCATCTGCGGGATGCGCCGCAGCATCTTCATCTGCGCCGCGCCGCCGGTGGCGGCCTTCTGGCGGCTGTCGCCGCGCAGGCGCTTGAGCAGCGCCAGCGGGCCGGAGGCCGGCTTGCCCATGTCGAAGCGGCCGATGCGGGTGAGGCGCACCACCTCGGCGGCCGACATCATGCAGATCATCGCGTCGCACTGGTCGCGTCGCGCCTGCAGCGCCGGCAGCAGGGGCAGGAAGTGGTCCTCCATGAAGAGCATGGTGGCGATCACGATGTCGCCCGCGGCGATGTCGTCGAGGCAGCGCTGCAGGCCGGCCGGGTTGCCGCTCCATTCGGAGGCGGCATGCAGGCTGAGCACCAGCCCGGGAAACTGGCGGCGCAGGCCGGCCGACGCCCGCTCGGTGGCGCTGGCCAGGTGCGTGTCCATCGTCACGATGACGACGCGCACCGGGGTCCGGTCAGCGGCCGAAGTGCGCTTTGGCGTCATAGAGGGTCTCGACGGTGATCAGCGCCACGCCGCGTTCCTGGGCGAACCGCTCGGTGTTGCGCCGCGCCTTGCCGCGCACGAAGAACGGGATCTTCTGCAGCTCGGCGCGGGCATCGTCCGACCAGGTCAGGTCATTGGCGGCAGGGGCCTGCGGCTCGGCGGCGGCGGGCGCCTGCGGCTCGGTGGCGGCGCCTGCTGGCGCGGCATCGGCCGGCGGCTGCGCCTCATCCTGGCCGGCCGGCATCGGCGCATCGCCCCCCGACTCGCCCCGTCCCGGCATCGCGCGGCCGAGATGCGAGGCCGGCGCTTCGGCGTGGAACTCGAAGTCCTCGCGGAACATGCCCAGCAGGTGCTCCTCCAGGCCCATCATCAGCGGCTGCACCCAGGTGTCGAAGAGCACATTGGCGCCCTCCAGCCCCATCTGCGGCGCGTAGCGGGCCGGAAAGTCCTGCACATGCACCGGCGCGGAGATCACCGCGCAGGGCAGGCCCAGGCGCTTGGCGATGTGCCGCTCCATCTGCGTGCCAAGCACCAGATCGGGTTGCAGGGCAGCCACGCGCTCCTCGACCTCGAGGTAGTCGTCGGTGATCAGCGGCTCGACGCCGTAGCCCTTGGCGGCCTCGCGCAGCTCCCGGGCGAACTCTCGGCTGTAGGTGCCCAGCCCCACGACGGTGAAGCCGAGCTCGGTGGCCGCGAACCGGGCCGCGGCCACGGCATGGGTGGCATCGCCGAAGACGAACACCCGTTTGCCGGTGAGGTAGGTGGAGTCGACCGAACGCGAATACCAGCGCGCGTTCTGCGGCAGCCGGGCGATCGCCGGCTCGGGATCGATGCCGACCAGGGCGGCGGCCTCGCGCAGGAAAGCCAGCGTGGCGGCGATGCCGATCGGCACGGTGCGGGTCATGGGCTGGCGCAGGGTGCGCGACAGCCACTGCGCCGCCTGCATGCCGGTCTCGGGGTAGAGCACCACATTGAAGTCGGCATGGCCCAGGCGCGCGATCTCGTCGGGCCCGGCGCCCAGGGGCGCGACCACATTCACATCGATGCCGATCTCGGCCAGCAGGCCGGTGATCTCGCGGACATCGTCGCGATGACGGAAACCGAGGGCGGTGGGCCCGAGCAGATTGCACGAGGGCCGCTCGCCCTCGGCGCGCGGCGGCCGCGGCTCGGTGGAGGCGAGCCGGCGCACCACCTGGTAGAAGGTCTCGGCGGCGCCCCAGTTCTCCTTGCGCTGGTAGGAGGGCAGCTCGAGCGGCACCACCGGCACCGGCAGGGCGAGCGCCGCGGCCAGACCGCCGGGATCGTCCTGGATGAGCTCGGCGGTGCATGAGGCGCCCACCAGCATGGCCTTGGGCGAGAAGCGCTCGTAGGCCTCGCGCGCCGCGTTCTTGAACAGCTCGGCGGTGTCGCCGCCGAGGTCACGGGCCTGGAAGGTGGTGTAGGTGACCGGGGGGCGCCGCGGCAGCCGCTCGATCATGGTGAACAGCAGATCGGCGTAGGTGTCGCCCTGCGGCGCATGCAGCACATAGTGGACGTCGCGCATGGCCGTGGCCACCCGCATGGCGCCGACATGCGGCGGTCCTTCATAGGTCCAGAGGGTGAGCTGCATGGTGTCGGCCGATCAGATGACCAGGCGGTCGCGACGGACCAGGGGCCGGGCGAACAGCTCGGCGAGATCGCCGGCCTGGTCATAGCCGTGCACCGGCGTGAAGACCAGCTCGATGGACCACTTGGTGGTCATGCCGCGGGCCTCCAGGGGATTGGCGAGGCCGAGGCCGCAGACCACGATGTCGGGTTGCGCCTGCAGACAGCGGTCGAGCTGGCGCTCGACATCCTGGCCCTCGGACAACTGGACATCCGCGGGCAGCAGCGCCAGCTCGTCGGCCAGGTGCTGGCGGTGCAGATAGGGCGTGCCCACCTCCAGCGGCAGCATGCCGAGCTCGCGGGCGAGGAAGCGCGCCAGCGGAATCTCGAGCTGGGAATCGGGAAAGAAGAAGATGCGACGGCCGCTGAGGCGCTCGCGATGATGGGCCAGCGCGCGGCGGGCGCGCTCGCGCGGCGCGCGGGTGACAGCCTCGAAGCGTTCGTCGGAAACGCCCCAGGCCCGGGCCGCCGCCTGCAGCCAGGCGGTGGTGCCCTCCTCGCCGAAGGGGAAGGGCGCGGCCAGCCGGGTGGCGCCACGGCCTTCCAGGGCGCGGGCGGTGTCGGCCAGGAAGGGCTGGGCGAGCAGGTAGCGCGTGCCCGGACCGACGCGCGGCACCGCGCCCGAGCGGCGCGGCGGCAGGAAGTCCACCGGGCCGATGCCGAGTTCGCCGAACAGCCGCCGGAACTGGTCTTCGACCACATCGGGCAGCGCGCCCACCACCAGCAGCTCGGCGGCCTCGGCGGGGGCCTCGGCCATGGCCGGGACCATCGACGCCAGACAGGCATCCTCGCCCTGGGTGAAGGTGGTCTCGATGCCGCTGCCGGAGTAGCTCAGGATGCGCACCGACGGCGAGAAGCGCTGCGACAGCCGCGCCGCGGCCCGCGACAGGTCGAGCTTGATGACCTCGGACGGACAGGAGCCCACCAGGAACAGCAGCTTGATCTCGGGCCGGCGCGCCAGCAGCCGGCCGACCACCCGGTCGAGTTCCTCGTTGGCATCGGCCAGGCCGGCGAGATCGCGGTCGTCGATGATCGCGGTGGCAAAGCGCGGCTCGGCGAAGATCATGACGCCGGCGGCCGACTGGATCAGATGGGCGCAGGTGCGCGACCCCACCACCAGGAAGAAGGCGTCCTGGATCTTGCGATGCAGCCAGATGATGCCGGTGAGGCCGCAGAAGACCTCGCGCTGGCCGCGCTCGCGCAGCACCGGCGCGTTCTCGCAGCCGGTGTCGGCCACCACCGGAATGGGCACCCGGGCGTTCACGCGAAGCCTCCGCGGGGGTGGCGCGCCGGGCCCGCGGCCTCGAGCCGCGCCGCGCGCAGCTTGAGCAGGAACTGCCCGGCATTGACCACATAGGTGAGGTAGGCCGCCAGCGCCAGCAGCATCTGCTCGCGCGCGCCCAGGGCGTCGGTGGCCAGCGCCACCAGGTAGGCGGTGTGCAGGGCCAGCACCGCCATGCTCACCATGTCTTCCCAGTAGAAGGCCGGCGCGAAGAGGTAGACGCCGAAGACATCCTTCTCCCACAGGCAGCCGGTGATCATGATCGTGTACAGGGTGAGGGTCTTGACCACCACCGAGACCGCGGCTGCCGCCTGCCCCTCGCCGGTGACCAGGAAGCGCGCGATCAGGCCGAGGCTGACGAGGAAGACCAGAAACTGGATGGGCGCCAGGACGCCCTGCACCAGCGTCCATCGCGAGGCGTCGCGACGGGCGCGCTCGGCAGGGGTGTAGAGGCCGCGACGCGGTGCGTCGAGCGGGGACGACCGGGTCTGAACGAGGCCTGTCGGCGTGCTGTCCATGGACGCAATCTAGACGCCACCCTCCCTGATGTCAATTATTCTTGACATCAATTGTCCATGACACTACCGTGACACTCCGTTCGCCGGCTTGACACTGTCGGATGACAACCGCGACACTGGGATCACTCCTCGTGGAACCGAGTCCCGGTCGGCGTGTCAGACCCTGCGAGCGGTAGCTTCTGACGGCAGGAAGAATCAATCGATCGGGATCCACCGCATGCCGATGCGGTGTCAGGCGGCCGAGCCCCGAAGGGGGCCCGGCGAAGGAGGAAGCAGATGGACCGGTCCGGACGAGAAAGTCCTGCACCTGAGTCCCAGGGGTCGAGATCCCCGCTGGGCTACGAGGGCTGGGGCCAGGAGACCGACATCGCCGAGCGCCTGGCGTTCCAGAATCGGCTGAAAGCGACGATCGAGTCCGAACTCATTCCGCGCCTGATGCTCATGATGCGGGTAGAGCCGCCCTTCCGCGGCCTGCGAGCCCCCGGCGTGTCCGAGCCCTTCTCCCTCGATCCGGAAATCTTCGCCCGCCGTCTGCTGTCCGACGAGGACGCCGCCTGCGCCGAGGTCGAGCGTGCCCTGCGCGATGGCAGGCTCGACTTCGTCGGTTTCTGCGAGCGCCTGGTGGTGCCCACCGCCCGGCTGCTGGGCGCCATGTGGGTGGATGACAGCTGCGACTTCACCCAGGTGACCCTGGCGGTCTGGCGGCTGCAGCGCCTGGTGGCCGAGCACGAGCAGTCGGGTGATCTCCCGGCCGAGCCGGCGGCCGCCCGCGGCCGGATCCTGCTCTCGTCGATGCCGGGCGCCCAGCACTCCCTCGGGCTGTCGGTGCTGGCGGGCACCTTCCGGCGCGACGGCTGGGATGTCCATGCCGAGCCCGGTCTCGAGCCGGCCGCGCTCACTCAGCGGGTGGCCGCCAGCGAATTCCACCTGGTGGGCCTGTCGGCCAGCCTGCAGGCCGATCTCGAGCCGATGCGCTCGGTTATCATCGCGCTCCGACAGTCGTCTCGCAATCCGGCGGTCGGGGTGATGGTGGGCGGTCCGCTACTGCTGCAGATGCCCAACCTGTCCTCACGCGTCGGCGCCGATCTCAGCGCGCCGGATGCCGCATCGGCGGTGACGGCCGCGCAAGCCTACCTCGCCGCCCGGCATCGTCAGTCCTAGCCATGTTCGCGTCCGACCGCCGCCGTCCGTCCCGCGCAACCCCCTCCCCCCGAAAGTCGTTGTGAGCCAAGCCCGCCCGGTGGACCAGACCATCGCCGGTCTGCGCCCGGCCGACACCGCCTCGCTGATCGCCGCGGCGGCTGATGTCGCGCTGCTGCTCGACAACCAGGGCGTCATCCGCGATGTCTCGGTGGCCAGCCAGGACCTTGCCGAGCTGGTCAGCCCCGACTGGATCGGCCGGCCCTGGCTCGACACCGTCACCATCGAGAGCCGGCCCAAGGTCGAGGCGCTGCTCAAGGGCACCGACGCCACAGCCAAGCCGCGCTGGCGTCACATCAACCACCCGGGCAACCGCGGCGATTCCATGCCGGTGCTGTACTCCATCGTGCGCGCGGGCACGGCCGGGCAGATGCTCGCCATCGGACGCGACCTGCGCCAGTTCACCGCCATCCAGCAGCGGCTGGTCAGCGCGCAGCAGGCCATGCAGCGCGACTACGCGCGGCTGCGCCAGATGGAGATGCGCTACCGCGCGCTCTTCGAGGTGGTGTCCGAGCCGGTGCTGGTGGTCGACGGCGGGTCCTTGCGGGTCACCGAGGCCAACCCCGCGGCAGCGCGCCTGTTCGACGAGACCGTGCGCCGCCTGGTCGGCCGGCCGGTGGCCGACTGCGTCGAGGCGGGTGGCCGCCCGGCGCTGCTCTCGCTGCTCGAGACCGTACGCAGCGGCAAGCAGGCCGAGCCGCTGGCGCTGGCGCTGGCCCGCCCCGAATCCACCCCGGTCGAGGTCTCGGCCACGGTGTTCCGCCCGGATGCCGGCGTGCTCTTCCTGGTGCGGCTCTCGGTGGGCGCGGGCGCGGCCGCCTGTCAGACCTCGGGCACCCAGAACTCGGTCATGCATGCGATCGACGCCGTGCCCGACGCGCTGGTGGTCACCGATCCGGGCGGGCAGATCCTCTACGCCAACACCAGCTTTGCCGAGATGGCCGAGCTCGACTCCACCGACCAGGCCGTCGGCGACCCCCTCGACCGCTGGCTCGGCCGCTCGGGCGTCGACCTGGGCGTGCTGATGTCCAACCTGCGGCGCAATGAAGCGGTGCGCCTGTTCCCCACCGTGATCCGCGGCCGCTTCGGCAACGAGACCTCGGTGGAGGTCTCGGCCGCCGCCGCCAACGGCGGCAAGCTCGCCTGCCTGGGCTTCACCATCCGCGATGTCAGCCGGCGCCTGAGCCCCGAGGGCACCGGCAATCCGCGGCTGTCGCAGTCGGTGGGCCAGCTCGCCGACCTGGTCGGGCAGATGCCGCTCAAGGACATCGTCGGCGAGACCACCGACCTCATCGAGCAGATGTGCATCGAATCGGCGCTGCAGCTCACCCGCGACAACCGCGCCGCGGCCGCCGAGATGCTCGGGCTCTCCCGCCAGAGCCTGTATGTGAAGCTGCGCCGCTACGGCCTGGGCGACCCTCAGGCCGGCGACGGGCACTAGCCGCCGCCGGCCATGGAGCGGTCGCCGCCGCAGGCCGCTCACCCCCGCGACACCGCCGCCGCCTCGGCGGCCGGACCGACGCCGGTGGTGCTCTTCTGCCTCTTCGACATCGCGCCGCGCTCGCGGCTGTGGGGCTGGTCGCGCTTCGTGGTCGGCCGATTCGCGCTGCGGGGCGTGCGCGGGCTGCGCTTCGTCAAGGTGCTGGGCAGCGGCCACGAGGGCCGCTTCGGCCTGAAGCCCAGCGCCTCGATCACCGGCCTGTTCTGCGTCTTCGAAGACGCCGCCAGCGCCGATGCCTTCACCGCGCCCGGGGGCGCCCTGCAGGCCTGGCGCCAGCGCGCCGGCGACCACTTCTGCGTGCGCCTGCATCCCTGGTCGAGCCGCGGCAGCTGGTCGGGCATGCGGCTGCCGGTCACCACGGTGGCGCCGGCCGTGGGGCCGGTGGCCTCACTCACCCGCGCCTCCATCCGCCCGAGCCGGGCCGCGGCCTTCTGGGGCATGGAGCCGGCCGCCGAGCGCGCGCTCACCGGCGTGCGCGGCTGCCGCCTGGCGGTGGGCGTGGGCGAGGCGCCGCTGCTGCGCCAGGCCACCTTCAGCCTCTGGGACAGCGTGGCCGACATGAACGATTACGCGCGCCAGGGCGCGCATCAGGCGGCCATCCGCGCCGCGGCCGAGCGCGGCTTCTTCTCCGAGTCGATGTTCGTGCGCTTCGTGCCCGAACGGCTGGAGGGCCACTGGCAGGGTCGCGCGCTTGGCTGAGCACCGTGTCGTGGTGATCGGCGCGGGCGCGGCCGGGCTGAGCGCGGCCATCGATCTCGCCCGTCGCGGCCTGTCGGTCACGGTGCTCGATCGCGCCGCCGAGCCCGGCGGCAAGCTGCGCCAGGTGCATCCGCAGGGCGCCGGCATCGACAGCGGCCCCACGGTCTTCACCATGCGCTGGGTGTTCGAGTCGCTGTTCGCCGATGCCGGCGTGCGGCTGGACGAGGCGCTGGCGCTCACCCCGCTGAGCGTGCTCGCCCGCCATGCCTGGGGCGAGGGCGGGCGGCTCGACCTGTTCGCCGACCGCGACCGCTCGGCCGAGGCGATCGGCGAATTCAGCGGCCCGCAGGAGGCCCGCCGCTTCCTCGCCTTCTGCGAGCAGGCAGCCACGGTCTATCGCGCCCTGGAGGGCCCGTACATCCGCTCGGCGCGGCCCACGCTGACCGGGCTCACCCGCGCGCTCGGCCCGGCGGGCCTGGCCACGCTGTGGCGGCTCGGGCCGCTGCAGACGCTCTGGCGCTCGCTCGCCCGGCACTTCCACGATCCGCGCCTGCAGCAGCTCTTCGGCCGCTACGCCACCTACTGCGGCGGCTCGCCGATGCGCGCGCCGGCCACGCTCATGCTGGTGGCCCAGGTCGAGATGGACGGGGTCTGGGCGGTGCGCGGCGGCATGATCGCGCTGGCCCGCGCCCTGGCCGAACTGGCGCAACGCCACGGCGCGCGCATCCGCTGCCAGGCGCACTGCGAGCGCATCCTCCTGGAGGGCGGGCGGGTGCGCGGCGTGGTGCTGGCCGGCGGCGAGCGCATCGCCGCCGACTCGGTGGTATTCAACGGCGATGTCGGCGCGCTGGCCGGCGGCCTGCTCGGCGAGACGGTGCGGCCGGCCGCGCGGCCGGTGCCGCCAGGCGCCCGTTCGCTGTCGGCCCTGACCTGGTCGATGCACGCGCCAACCGAGGGCTTTCCGCTGCTGCACCACAATGTCTTCTTCGATCAGGACTACGCCAGCGAGTTCAGCGATGTCTTCGGGCAGGGCCGGCTGCCAGCGCGGCCCACGGTGTATCTCTGCGCCCAGGACCGGCTCGACCATGACGCGGCGCCGGCCGCAGCCGGCGAGCGGCTGCTCTGCCTGGTGAACGCGCCGCCGGTGGGCGACCGGCGCGCCTTCGACGCGCCCGAGGTCGAGGCCTGCGCCGGGCGCGCCTTCGGCCTGCTCGAGCGCTGCGGGCTGCGGATCGCGCGCAGCGCCGCCAACACCGTGGTCACCACGCCGGCCGACTTCGAGCGCCTGTTCCCGGCCACCGGGGGCGCGCTCTACGGCCGCGCCTCCCACGGCTGGATGACGCCGTTCGCGCGGCCGGGCTCGGCCAGCCGGATTCCCGGCCTGTGGCTGGCCGGCGGCAGCGTGCATCCCGGGCCCGGCGTGCCGATGGCCACCCTGTCGGGCCGGCTGGCGGCCCGCGCCCTGCTCGCCGGCCTCGAGGGTTCCGCCAAGACCCGCCTCCTGTAAGGATTGATTGACGCCTTGCAGTGTCAGGGGCAGACTGCGATGATGCCCCGGCCCGCGCTGTCCACCGTCACCGAGCTGCTCAAGCCGATCACCTGGTTTCCGCCGATGTGGGCCTTCGCCTGCGGGGTGGTGGCCTCGGGCGCGTCGCCGGTGGAGCGCTGGCCGATGGTGCTGGTGGGAGTGCTGCTGGCCGGGCCGCTGGTCTGCGCCACCAGCCAGGCCGTCAACGACTGGTTCGATCGCCATGTCGACGCCATCAACGAGCCGCATCGGCCGATCCCCTCGGGCCGGATGCCCGGTCGCTGGGGCCTGTACATCGCCATCGGCTGGAGCCTGCTCTCGCTGGTCGTGGCCAGCACGCTCGGCCCCTGGGGCTTCGGCGCAGCCCTGGTCGGTCTCGCCCTGGCCTGGGCCTACAGCGCCCCGCCCATCCGGCTGAAGCTCAATGGCTGGCTGGGCAATGCCGCCTGCGGTCTGTGCTACGAGGGCCTGGCCTGGGTCACCGGTGCGGCGGTGATGGCCGGCGGCACCATTCCCGATGCCCGCTCGCTCGGTCTGGCCGCGCTCTACAGCCTGGGGGCGCACGGCATCATGACCCTGAACGACTTCAAGTCGGTGGAAGGCGACCGGCGCATGGGCGTGGGCTCGCTGCCGGTGCGCCTGGGCATCGACCGCGCGGCGCGGGTGGCCTGCTGGACCATGGCCCTGCCGCAGGTCGCGGTGATCGGCCTGCTGCTGTCCTGGGAGCAGCCGGCGCATGCCGCCGGGGTGGCCGCGCTGCTGCTCGCCCAGGGGGCGCTGATGCGCTGGTTCGTCGCCTCGCCCAGCCGGCGGGCCCTGCCCTACAGCGGGTTCGGCGTGCCGCTCTTCGTCGCCGGCATGATGGTCAGCGCCTTCGCGCTGCGCTCCCTCGGAGGAAGCTGACATGAGCGGTGTGCCGTTCGGCTGGTGGGCCATCGTCCGCCTGGGCCTGGTCCAGATGTCGCTGGGCGCGATCGTGGTGCTCACCACCTCCACGCTCAACCGCGTGATGGTGGTCGAGCTCGCCCTGCCGGCGCTGCTGCCCGGGTTGCTGGTGGGCGTGCACTACGCCATGCAGGGGCTGCGGCCGCGCATGGGCTTCGGCTCCGATGTCGGCGGCCGGCGCACGCCCTGGATCGCCGGCGGCATGGCGGTGCTGGCGCTGGGCGGCGTGGCCGCGGCCGGGGCCACCGCGCTGATGGCCGAGCAACCGATGGCCGGCACGCTGGCCGCGGTGCTGGCCTTCGCCGTCATCGGCGTGGGCGTGAGCGCGGCCGGCACCTCGCTGCTGGTGCTGCTCGCCAAGCGGGTGCCCGAACCGCGGCGCGCGGCCGCGGCCACCATCGTCTGGCTGATGATGATCATGGGCTTCGCGGTCACGGCCGGGGTGGCCGGGCGCCTGCTCGATCCCTACTCGCCGCAGCGGCTGATCGCGGTCACCGGCGTGGTCGCGCTGTGCGCCGTGCTGCTCAGCCTGGTCGCGCTCTACCGGCTCGAGGGCCGCGCCGAGGCCGCAGCCGGCGCTGCGCCCGGCGAGCCGCGGCCACGCTTTCGCGAGGCGCTGGCCGAGGTCTGGGCCGAGCCCCAGGCGCGCCGCTTCACGGTCTTCGTGTTCGTGTCGATGCTGGCCTACAGCGCCCAGGACCTCATCCTCGAGCCCTTCGCCGGCGCGGTCTTCGGCTACACGCCCGGCGAGTCCACCCAGCTCGCCGGCCTGCAGCACGGCGGCGCGTTCGCCGGCATGCTGCTCGCGGCCTTCGCCGGCAGCCGGCTGGCCGGGCGGCAGCTCGGCACGCTGCGGGCCTGGACCATCGGCGGCTGCCTCGCCTCGGCGCTCACCCTGGTCGGACTGGCCGGCGCCGGGCTGAGCGAGGGCGAGTGGCCGCTGCGGGCCAATGTCTTCGCGCTGGGCGTGGCCAACGGCGCCTTCGCGATCGCCGCCATCGCCTCCATGATGCGCCTGGCCGGCGAGGGTCATGCCCGCCGCGAAGGCGTGCGCATGGGCCTGTGGGGCGCGGCGCAGGCGCTGGCCTTCGGCATCGGCGGGCTGGCCGGCGCGGCCGCCAGCGACCTCGCCCGCTGGCTGATCAGCACCACCGGCTGGGCCTATGCCTCGGTCTTCGCGCTGGAGGGGCTGCTGTTCGTGGCCTCCGCCGTGCTCGCCGCCCGCATCGGCCGCGCCGACAGCGGCGAATTCCGCATCGACCCGGCCGATTCCGGCCGGCCCGTCGGCCCCCGGGTCGGCGATCTGCGGGTTGCCCCGCTTGAAAGGGGCTGACATGCCCGGAACCGGACACACGGCGCCCCCGGCCGACGAAACCTTCGATGTGGTGGTGGTGGGCGGCGGCCCGGCCGGCGCCACGGCCGCGCAGGAGCTCGCCAGCAAGGGCCGCAAGGTGCTGCTGCTCGATCGCGCCGGGCGCATCAAGCCCTGCGGCGGCGCGATCCCGCCGCGGCTGATCCGCGACTACGCCATCCCCGACTCCCAGCTCGTGGCGCGGGCCACCTCGGCGCGCATGGTCTCGCCGCGCTCGGCCCATGTCGACATTCCCATCGAGAACGGCTTCGTGGGCATGGTCGACCGCGACCAGTTCGACGAGTGGCTGCGCCAGCGCGCCGCCACCGCCGGCGCGGTGCGCCGCACCGGACAGTTCGAGCGCATCGAGCGCGACCCCGACGGCATGGCCGTGGTGCACTACCAGCACCGCGAGCGCCTGCGCCCCGGCGAGGGCGTGCCGGCCCGGGTACGGGCCCGCACCATCATCGGGGCCGATGGCGCGAAGTCGGGCGTGGCGCGTCAGGCCGTGCCGGGCGCCGAGAACACCCGCTATGTGTTCGCCTACCACGAGATCATCGCCGCGCCGGCCCGGCCGCCCGCGGGCTACGATGGCTCGCGCTGCGATGTCTGGTACCAGGGCTCGCTCTCGCCCGACTTCTACGGCTGGGTCTTTCCCCACGGCAACACCCTCTCGGTGGGCACGGGCAGCGCCGACAAGGGCTTCTCGCTGCGCAACGCGGTGGGGCGCCTGCGCGAAGCGGCAGGCCTGGCCGACGCGCCCACCCTGCGCCGCGAAGGCGCGCCGCTGCCCATGAAGCCGCTGCGGCGCTGGGACAACGGCCGCGATGTGGTGCTCGCCGGTGACGCCGCGGGCGTGGTCGCGCCCGCCTCCGGCGAGGGGATCTACTACGCGATGGTCGGCGGCAGCCTCGCCGCCGATGCGGTCGACGAACTGCTGCGCAGCGGCGACGCCCGCGCGCTGGCCGGCGCGCGACGGCGCTTCATGCGCGCCCACGGCAAGGTGTTCTGGGTGCTGGGCATCATGCAGCGCTTCTGGTACTCGAGCGACGCGCGTCGCGAGCGCTTCGTGAGCATCTGCCGCGACAAGGATGTGCAGCAGCTCACCTTCGAGTCGTACATGAACAAGGAGCTGGTGCGCCGCAAGCCGATCGCCCATGTGCGCATCTTCCTGAAGGACATGGCCCACCTGCTCGGGCTGGCGCGGGTCTGAGCGGCATGGCCTCACCCGCCGGGCCGGGCGGCCTGCTGGCCATGGCGGGCACGCCCGATGCCCTGATGCTGGTCGACGCGGTGATCGCCTTCACCCTGCTCGAGACCCTGGCCCTGCTCGCCTGGCGCCGCGTCAGCGGGCGCGGCATCGCGCCGCGGCCGCTGCTGAGCACGATGGCCAGCGGACTCACCCTCATGGCCGCGCTGCGCGCGGTGGTGGCGGGCGCCCCCTGGCCCTGGCTGGTGGCCTGCCTGATGGCCGCCGGCGTGGCCCACGCGATCGACCTGCGGATCCGCTGGCGCGGCTGAGGCCGGCCCCAGGCCCGGGCGGCCAACCGGCCGACCGACCGGACGACCGATACCGGAAACCGGCTGTGCCCGGCAGGAATCCGAGGCCGGTATCATCCCGCCCTGCCCATGAACGCCGCCCCGTCCCGCAGCACGGTCAGCCCGGGTCCGCCCGATGCCGGACCGCGCAAGCCCTCCATGATGCGCAACGCGCTCTGGCTGACGGTCCGGCGCATCACGGTGCTCGCCGCGGCCACCGACGCGGTGTTCTTCCTGCTCTTCTGGGCGATCGGCTCGCCGCTGCTGCAGTGGGTGAATGTGGCCAGCATGGCGATCTACGGCCTGGCCTGGTGGCTCAGCCGGGACCGGCTGCATCCCGCCTCGATCGTGCTGATCTGGATCGAGGTGCTCAGCCACGCGGCGCTGGGCTCGCTGATCATCGGCTGGGACAGCGGATTCCACTACTTCCTGATGATGTTCATCCCGGCGATCGCGGTCAGCACGCGGCCGCGCCGGGCCGTGCCCGCGCTGGCGGTGCTCCTGCTGTTCTACCTTGGTCTCGAACGGCTGTGCGTGCTGCTCGGGCCGCTGCAGCCGGTGTCGGCGTTCAGCCTGGCGGTGGTGCACGCCCTGAACCTGTCGATCGTGTTTGCCATGTTCACCGCGATCACCATTGCCTATGTCGGCCTGGTGCGCAGCGCGGAGCGCCGGCTGGAACAGATGGCCACCCGCGACCCGCTCACCCGCCTGTCCAACCGCCGGCATTTCTGGCTGCAGGCCGAGCAGCGGACCGCGCAGGGCGCCGCCAGCGGGCCGATGGCGCTGGTGCTGGTCGATGTCGACCACTTCAAGCAGATCAACGACACCCACGGCCACGCCGTGGGCGACGAGGTGCTCACCGGCATCGCCGAGCGGCTGCGGGAGGCCTGCCGCGACCATGATGTGGTCGCGCGCTGGGGCGGCGAGGAGTTCCTGCTGCTGCTCACCCGCACCGATCTCGACGGCGGGCGGCGCGCCGCCGAGCGGATCCGCCAGTCGATCGCGCTGCAGCCGCTGTCGGCCTCACGGCCGGCGCTGCGGGTGACGGTGTCGGTGGGCGTGACCGGATCGCTGGCCAGCGAGCCGCTCGGCGAGGGCATCGCCCGCGCCGACCGCGCGCTCTATCGCAGCAAGCAGTCCGGCCGCAACCAGGTCACGGCCGAACCGGGCTGAGCCCGATCGGACCGTTCTCGCGCAGACGGCGGATCGCCGAGCTCACCCGAGTGGGGTCGTCGGAGCGCAGCAGACGCGCCACCCGCGGCGCCAGCCAGCGGGTATCTGACTGCAGCACCTCGCGCTTGACCGGCAGCAGACTGGCGGTGTGCATCGAAAACTGCTGCAGGCCCATGCCGAGCAGCAAGCGGGTGGCGTCCACCTCGCCGGCCATCTCGCCGCATACCGACACCGGCTTGCCCGCCCGCCGCGCCTCGCGGATGGTCATGGCGATCAGCCGCAGCACCGCCGGGTGGAAGGGATCGTAGAGCGGCGCCACGGTGTGGTCGGCGCGGTCGATCGCCAGGGTGTACTGGATGAGATCGTTGGTGCCGATCGACAGGAAGTCCAGGCGGCTGAGGAAGAGCCGCGCCGACAGCGCCGCGGCCGGCACCTCGATCATGCCGCCCACCGGCACGCCGGCGCCCTCGTGCTGGCCGCGCTCGCGCAGCTGCTCGCGGGCCTGCGCGATCATCGCCAGGGAGTGGTCGATCTCGTGCCGGTGCGCGAGCATGGGGATCAGCAGACGCACCGGCCCGTGTTCGGCGGCGCGCAGGATGGCCCGCAGCTGCGCGAGGAACATCTCGGGCTCGGCCAGGCAGAAGCGGATGGCGCGCTGCCCGAGCGCCGGATTGGGCGACAGGCCGGCGGTGGGCGGCTCGAGCGCCTTGTCGGCGCCGATGTCGAGGGTGCGGATGGTCACCGGCTTGCCGCGCATGGCCAGCACGGCGGCGCGGTAGGCCTCGTACTGCTCGTCTTCGGCGGGCAGGTCGCGCCGGTTCATGAACAGGAACTCGGAGCGGAACAGTCCGATGCCGTCGGCGCCGAGGTCGCGGGCCTGCTGCGCCTCCTCGGGCAGCTCGATGTTCGCGTGCAGCTCGACGCGGGTGCCGTCGCGGGTGTCGCCCGGCACCGAAACCAGACCGAGCAGCTTCTCGCGCTCGGCAAGGTCGGCGGCCTGCCGGCGCCGGTACTCGGCCAGCAGCGGCTCGTCGGGCGCGACGATGACCACCCCGGCCTCGCCGTCGAGCACCAGCCAGTCGTCGTCCTCGATGAGTTCGCTGGCGCTGCCCAGGCCGACCACCGCCGGCAGGTTCATGCTGCGCGCCAGAATGGCGGTATGCGAGGTGGTGCCGCCGAGGTCGATGGCAAAGCCCAGCGCCGACTTCAGCGCCAGCATGTCGCCGGGCGCGATGTCGGAGGCCACATAGATGGCCGGCTCGCCCGCGCCATGCCTGGCGCGCATGCCGGCCAGCGCCTTGAGCGCGCGATCGGTCACCTGCTGCACATCGCGGCCGCGCTCGCGCAGGTAGGGGTCTTCGAAGCCGGCAAACTGCTCCGCGAGCTCATCGGCCTGGTGCGAGAGCGCCCACTCGGCGTTCCAGCCCTGCGCCTGCACCAGGGTGAGCGCGGCCTCGGCGAGCGAGGGGTCGTCGAGGATCATGGAATGCACCTCGAGCAGCGCCCGCGCCTCGGGCGGAGCCTCGGGCGGCAGCTCGTCGGCCAGCGCGGCAAGGTCGGCCTTGACCTCGCCCAGGGCGCGCCGCAGGCGGGCCTGCTCGGCGTCGCGCAGCTCCTCGGCGACCCGGTAGCGCGCGATATCGAAGCGGCGCGACTCGAGCACGCGCGCACGGCCGATGACGATGCCGCCACCGATGCCCGTGCCGCACAGGGTGAACACTCAGATCTCCTCGCCGAAGCCGTCGGCCACCAGCTGGGCCAGCGCGGCGGCGGCCGCGTCCTCGTCGGGCCCGCTGGCCTCGATGACCAGGGTGGTGCCCTTGGCCGCAGCCAGCATCATCACCCCCATGATGCTCTTGGCGTTGATGCGGCGCGCGCCCTTGGCCATCCAGACATCGGACTGGAACCGGGTGGCCAGCTGCGCCACCTTGGCCGAGGGTCGGGCGTGCAGCCCGAGCTTGTTGACCACCACCGCTTCAAGGCTGCGCATCGGGCTCTCCGGGGGCATGGGCCGCCTGTGGCTCGCAGGGCACTTCGATGATCGCGCCCTTGGCGCTGTCGATGAGCAGCGCGGCCAGGGTCTCGAGGGGCGAGCGGCGGTTGCCCAGGGCCTTGAGCAGCATCGGCAGGTTCACGCCGGCGATCACCACCGCGCGGCCGGGATCGGCCAGACCGCGCGCGATGCGCGAGGGCGTGGCGCCGAAGACATCGGTGAGCACGACCACGCCGCTGCCGTCGTTGATGCGCGACAGCAGGTCGCCGGCGGCGCGCACTGCCGCGGCCGGGTCTTCATCGGGGATGACATCGAGCGCGGCGAGCTGCACCGGCAGGCGACCGTAGATGTGCCGCGTGCAGTTGAGCAGCGCGGTGCCCAGCGGTTCGTGGGAGACGATCAGGATGCCGATCATGGCGCAATGATACGGCCGTGCCGCGGCCTCAGCGCGGCCCGGCGGCGACCGCGCGCTCGAGGGCGTCGATGAACAGGCCGGCCACATCGAAACCGGTCTGGTCCATGATCTCGCGAAAGCAGGTGGGGCTGGTGACATTGACCTCGGTGAGGTTCTCGCCGATCACATCCAGCCCCACCAGCAGCAGCCCGCGCGCGGCCAGCACCGGCGCCAGCGCCTCGCCGATGCGCCGGTCGCTGGCCGACAGTTCGCGGGCCACGCCGGTGCCGCCGGCCGCAAGATTGCCGCGCGCCTCGCCCTGCTTCGGGATGCGCGCCAGGCACCAGGGCACCACCGCGCCGCCGATCAGCAGCACCCGCTTGTCGCCATCGACGATCTGCGGCAGGTAGCGCTGCGCCATCACCGTGCGGCTGCCGAACTGGTTCATGGTCTCGATGATCACCGAGAGGTTCGGGTCGTCGGCGCGGGCCCGGAAGATCGAGGCGCCGCCCATGCCGTCGAGCAGCTTGAACACCGCCTCGCCGTGCTCGAGCGCGAAGGCGCGCAGCCGCGCCGGGTCGCGGGTGACGATGGTGGGCGCGGTGAACTGCGGAAACTGCGCGATGCTCAGTTTCTCGTTGTGGTCGCGCACCGATCGCGGGTCGTTGAACACCCGCGCGCCCTCTCGCACCGCATGCTCGAGCAGATAGGTGGAGTAGATGTACTCCATGTCGAAGGGCGGATCCTTGCGCATCAGCACCGCATCGAAGGCCTTCAGCGGCTGCTCGGTGTCGGGGTCGAGGCGATACCAGTCGGGCTGCGAGCCGGTGAGGTCGGTGAGGTGCAGGCGGCGGATGCGCGCGAGCACGCTGCCGCCCGACAGCGAGAGCTCGCCCTGCTCGCAGACATGGATCTCATGGCCGCGGGCCTGCGCCGCGACCATCATCGTGTAGGTGGAGTCCTTGTAGGTCTTGAGCGTGTCGAGCGGGTCGAGAACGATGGCGATGCGCATGGGCGATCTCCGGAAGGCAGGGCGGCGCGGCAGGCGCGCCGCGCAGGTGGGGCGGGGGCCGGCTCAGCCGTAGAGCGACTGGTCGGGATCTGTCTTTTCGAGCTCGATGGCGGCGGCGAGCATGGCCAGCCGGGCCACCACGCCATAGGCATAGAACCGATTCTGCGCCAGGTCGGGATCGGCGTCGCAGTCGGGCAGATGGCAGCTGGTGGCAAAGGGCAGGGGCACATGGTGCGGTTCGGCCGCGGCCGACGGCGCCTGCGCGCCGCCCTCGCCATGCACCCGGTAGAAGCCGCCGACCACATAGCGGTCGATCAGGTAGACCACCGGCTCGGCGGTGGCGCTGCCCAGGGTCTCGACCGTGGGCACGCCTTCCTGCAGCAGCAGCGGCGCCGGGCCGTCGGGCGAGAGCCGCTCGCGTTCGCGGGCGGGCAGGCGGCGCACCTCGCCGGTGTCGCGCACCGTGAGCGGCAGCGAGGGCGCATCGCCGGCGTCGGGGCGCAGCACCACGAAGGGCGCGCTCTGGATGCCGTACTCGCGGTACTTCGCGCGGGTCTGGCGCAGCAGGGAATCGACCGCGCCGGCCACGCTGTCCTCGCCGGCGCGGGTGGTCAGGTCGGCCCGCTCGCACAGGCCGTGCTGCGGCGAGATCAGCCAGGGGTCGATCTCGAGCATCTTCGCGAAACGCTTGGCCACCTCGCGGTAGGCCGCGGCGTGCTGCGAGCGGCGGCGCACCGGCCAGCCGGCGTGCAGGGGCGGCAGCAGCACCTGCTCGTGCAGGTCGGCGAGCACGGCTGGCGCGCCGGTGGCCAGGTCGTCGTTGAGCAGGATGGAGCAGGGATCGAAATCGGTGAGGCCCACCCGGCGGCCCTGACGACGCAGCGGCTCGAGCAGCAGCGCCGAGCCGTCGGGCAGCGCGATGCGCAGCGGACTGACGATGGCCGGATCGGGCGAGCCGAAACGCACGTTCAGGCCGGTCTGGCGCAGGATGGCCGCCAGGCGATGGATGCTCGCGAAGTAGCCCGGCTCGCGCCGCCGACGATCCGGAACGAGCAGCAGGTTGCGGGCGTCGGGGCAGTACTTCTCGATGGCCGCCATGGCCGCCTGCACCGCCAGCGGCAGCGTGGAATCCGAGAGCTGGTCGAAGGCGCCCGGGAACAGGTCGGCCTCCACCGGCGCGAGCTTGAACCCCGCGTTGCGCAGACCCACCGAGCAGTAGAAGGGCGGGGTGTGCTCCTGCCACTCCATGCGCAGCCAGCGCTCGATTGCCGGCGTGGCCTGCAGGAAGCGCCGCTCCAGATCGAGCAGCGGGCCCTTCAGGGCGGTGATCAGGTGTGGAACCATCGCGGGCGGCGGCTTTCGGCGGGCAAGGACAGGGCTGTGCAGACGACGCGGGAGGCCGGTGCGGCGGGTCGCCGCACGACGCGTGATCGGCCGCGCGAGCAGCGCCCGGCCGGCGATTGTAGCCAAACAAAAAAAAGCGGGCTCCGAGGGGAGCCCGCTCCACCGGCCGCCGGTGAGGGTCGGCTGCCGGTTATCCGGCCCCGCAGGGCCGGCCGAGGAGGATGCTTGCGGTAGAGGACCGATCAGTGGTGGTAGGCCGACTCGCCATGCGAGGCGATGTCCAGGCCCTCGCGCTCTTCGTCTTCCGCCACCCGAAGGCCGACGATCATGTCGACCAGCTTGTAGGAGATGTAGGCCGCGATGCCCGACCAGACCACGGCCACGACCACTGCCTTGATCTGCGTCCACACCTGACCGCCGATCGAGTACTCGGCGGTCTGCATGGTCACCCAGTCGGGGAAGCCGATGCCGCCGAGCGAGGGCGCCGCGAACACGCCGGTGAGGATCGCGCCGAGGATGCCGCCCACGCCGTGCACGCCGAACACATCCAGCGAGTCATCGGCACCGAGCATGCGCTTGAGGCCGTTCACGCCCCACAGGCAGACCACGCCCGCCACCAGGCCGATGATCAGGCCACCCATCGGACCCACGAAACCGCAGGCCGGGGTGATGGCAACCAGACCCGCCACCGCGCCCGAGGCGGCGCCGAGCATCGAGGGCTTGCCCTTGCCCATCCACTCGCCGAGCACCCACGACAGCGTGGCCGCGGCGGTGGCGATCAGCGTGTTGATGAAGGCGAGGGCGGCCGCGCCATTGGCCTCCAGGTTGGAGCCGGCGTTGAAGCCGAACCAGCCCACCCACAGCAGCGAGGCGCCGATCATGGTCATGGTCAGCGAGTGCGGGGCCATCGATTCCTTGCCGTAGCCCACCCGCTTGCCGATCACGTAGGCGCCCACCAGGCCGGCCACACCCGCGTTGATGTGCACCACCGTGCCGCCCGCGAAATCAAGCGCACCCCACTGCCAGAGCAGACCGGCATTGGCCGTGACCTTCTCGACCACATCAGCCGAGGTGAAGGCGTCCGGGCCGTCCCAGAACCACACCATGTGGGCCATCGGAACATACGAGAAGGTGAACCACAGCACCGTGAACAGCAGCACCGCCGAGAACTTCACCCGCTCGGCGAACGCGCCGACGATCAGCGCACAGGTGATGGCCGCAAAGGTGGCCTGGAAGGCGACGAAGGTGAGCTCAGGGATGTAGACGCCCTTGCTGAAGGTGGCCGCCACGGATTCGATCGTGATGCCCTTGAGGAACACCTTGTCGAAGTTGCCGTAGAACGAGCCGCCGCCACCGAAGGCCAGGGTGTAGCCGTAGATCGCCCACAGCACGACCACCAGCGAGAACACCACGAAGACCTGCATCAGCACCGACAGCATGTTCTTGCTGCGCACCAGTCCGCCGTAGAACAGCGCCAGGCCGGGGATGGTCATCAGGATGACCAGCAGGGTGGCCACCGTCATCCAGGCGGTGTCGCCCTTGTTGGGCACCGGGGGCTTGGCCTCTTCGGCCTTTTCCTCGGGCTTGGCAGCCTCGGCCTTGGCATCGGCTTTCGCGTCGGCCTTGGCCTCGTCCTTCTTCTCGTCGGCCTTGGCTTCCGCCTTGGCCTCGGCCTTGGGCGCCTCGGCGGCAGGGCCGCCCTTGTCCTGCGCCAGAGCGCCGCCCATCGGGGCGATGCCCAGGGCGAGCGCGAGCGCGATGGCCCTCAACAGATTCTTCATGATGTTCTCCGGGATTCGTTGACGGGGTGGATCAGAGCGCTTCGTTGCCGGTTTCGCCGGTCCGGATGCGAACCACCTGTTCGAGGTCGTAGACGAAGATCTTGCCGTCGCCGATCTTGCCGGTGCGCGCGGCGCCCTCGATGGCCTCGATGGCGCGCTCGACCAGGTTCTCGGCCACGGCGGCCTCGATCTTCACCTTGGGCAGGAAGTCGACGACATACTCCGCCCCGCGATAGAGCTCGGTGTGGCCCTTCTGGCGACCGAAGCCCTTGACCTCGGTGACCGTGATGCCCTGCACGCCGATGCCCGAGAGCGCCTCTCGGACCTCGTCGAGCTTGAACGGCTTGATGATTGCGGTGATCAGCTTCACTGGAATCTCCCTCTCGGCCGGCCCCCAGGGGCCGGCCTCTGGTTCATGACAGCGGAATCAGAAGGTCTTGGTGACCGACAGGACCGCCACGCCCTTGCCCATGTCACGCGAGTAGGCGTTGCGATAGCACTGGCCCATGCCGCCCTTGGCATTGGTGTCGATGTACGACACGCCCCAGGTCAGGCCGGCGACTTCCTTGGTCACGCCCAGCTTCCAGTCGGTGTAGGAGCAGGCGGACTTCGCGCGACCGGCGCCGGCGGCGATGGTCTGCGAGCCGACATGCGCCACCAGGGTGAAACCGGCGGGCAGTTCGAAGTTGCCGGTCAGGTCGAGGTAGCTCGAGCCCTTGCTGCTGGCATTCCCGAAGGTGTCAGTCAGCGAATGCGAGTATTTCAGGGTCAGCATCTTCCAGGTCGCACCCACATAGGCTTCCAGGGTGTCGGGCTTGGTGAAACCTTTCGGGTAGGAACCCGGGTAGAGGTACTGCAGGAAGCCGATGTCGTAGCCCAGGTCACCCACGGCGCCCTTGTAGCCACCGTAGAGGTCGAGCTCCAGGCTGTTGCTGACCGGGGCCGCGGTGGTGGCCTGGTCGGAGAGCCAGCTCACATTGCTGCCCCAGGTGCCCAGGTAGAAGCCGCTGGCGTGCGAGTAGTCGAAGCCACCCTGCAGCGCCGGCTTGCCGTTGGTCTGCGCGATGCCGCGATAGCGGTACTCGGAGGCGAAACCGACATTGCCGGTGAAGGTGTGCGGCGAGGCCTCCTTCTTGTCCTGGGCGACGCTCAGGGTCGGGAGGGTGGCGGTGAGGGCAGCGAGACCTGCCGCGGCGATCAGCTTTTTCATGGATGGCGCTCCTGGCGTGAATGGGATCGTGGAAAGCGGCCCCGCACCGGGGCGGGGATGGGTCAGCAGCGTCTTGCATTTACCGTGCCACCTCGTCTGCCCGGGAATCGCGCACCCGATCCGCCGGCAATCCCGCGATTCGACCCGGGAGAAACGCCCTGTTTTGGTGCGCACCAAGGCAAATCCCCATTCTGGTGCGTTCCAACCAGGCCGCGGCCGCGCTCGGGCGCGGTGCTAGACTGCCCTGACCGCCATGAACCGACCCGATCCGCTGGATGAGCTGCTTGCCCGCCTGTCGCGGGTGATCGCCGAGGCGCCGGCTGCCGCCGACCTGTCTCGCCGGCTGCGGACGGTGCTCGAACAGGGCCTGGCCCAGTTCGACCTGGCCACCCGCTCCGAACTCGAGGCCTACGCGCAATGGGCCGCCGGCATGCGCCAGCGGGTGGAGCGGCTGGAGGCGCGGATCACCGAACTCGAGGCCGCCGCCGGCGCCAGCGCCGGCAGCCCCGCCAGGCCGGCCGAACCCGGGAGACCGACATGATCGTGCTGGGCACCAGGGAACACGGGCAGCGCCGCCGCCGCGCGGTGCCCGTGATGCAGGACACCTTCCACAAGTCCGAGTGGCTCGAGAGCGGCGAAGACCCGGTGCTCTCGCCCACCGCCTTCCTGGTCGAGCAGCCGCCCAACACCACGCTGGTGCCGCACTTCCACCGGCAGAACCAGTTCCAGCTCTTCGTCGAAGGCGGCGGCACCATCGGCCGCAACCCGCTCGGCCCGGTCACGGTGCACTACGCCGGCGCCTACACCGGCTACGGACCGCTGGTCTCCGGGCCGCAGGGCGTCAAGTACTTCACCATCCGGCCGGTGTGCGAGAGCGGCTTCGTGCCGGTGGCCGATGCCGGCGAGAAGCTGCTGCGCGGCCCGCGCCGCCACGCCACCGCCGGGCCCATCGCCGTGCCCGACGCCGCGACCCTGGCCGCGCTCACCGCGGTGCGCCAGCAGGTGCTGATCGCGCCCGAGCCCGACGGCCTGGCCGCCATCGTCACCGAACTGCCGCCCGGCGGCTCGGTGCGCTCGCAGGCCATCCCGGCCGCCCAGGGCCAGTTCGTGTTCGTGCTGGCCGGCAGCCTCGAGCACGAAGGCATCACGCTCACGCCCTGGGAAAGCCTGTTCGCGGCCGCCGACGATCCGGCGCCGCTGCTGCGCGCCGGCCCCGGCGGGGCGCAGGTGGTCATGCTGTCCACCCCGCCGCGAGACCCCGCCTACCGCTGAGCCCCGGCCAGCCGGGCCCGCAGCTCGGTCTTGAGCACCTTGCCGTAGTTGTTCTTGGGCAGCGCCTCAAGTCGGAAGTAGGCCTTGGGCCGCTTGAAGCGCGCGATGTGCGCCACCACCAGCGCATCGAGTTCCGCGTCGCTCACCCGCTGACCGGGCCGCTCCACCAGGAAGGCCACCACCTCCTCGCCCCAGTCGGCATGGTGACGACCCACCACCGACACCTCGGCCAGCGCCGGATGCAGCAGCAGCACCTCCTCCACCTCGCGGGGATAGATGTTGGTGCCGCCCGAGATGATCAGGTCCTTGGCGCGGTCCTTCAGGGTGAGAAAGCCGTCGGCGTCGAAACTGCCGAGGTCGCCGGTGCGCAGCCAGCCGTCGCGCAGCGCGGCCTCGCTCGCCTGCGGGTTGTTCCAGTAGCCGGCCATGGTCACTTCGGAACGGCAGATCACCTCGCCGATCTCGCCCGGCGGCAGGTCGCGGTCATCGGGATCGACCACCCGCACCTGCACGCCGGTGCGCGCGATGCCCACCGAGCTCAGGCGCTCGGCGTGGCGCGGGTGCGCGCTGTCAGAGTGCATGGCCTTGGACACGCTGGTGATGGTGTTGGGCGTCTCGCCCTGGCCGTAGATCTGCAGCAGCGAGCCGGGGAACACCGTCATGGCCCGGCGCAGGTCTTCCAGGTACATCGGCGCGCCGCCGTAGAACAGCGTCTTCATGTGCTCGGCGCGCAGCCGCGCGGCGCTGGGATGGTTGACGATGCGCATCACGATGGTGGGCGCGCCGAAGAACGACACCTGCCGGTAGCGGCCGATGAGGTCGACCATCTCGGACGGATCGAAGCCCTGCGACTCGGGCACCACCTGATGGCCGCCGCGGGCGATCTGCGGCAGCGAGTACAGGCCGCCGCCGTGCGACAGCGGCGCGGCATGCAGCATGGTGTCTTCGGTGCTCACCGAATCGATGTCGGCGTAGTAGCGCAGCGCCATCGCGCGCAGGTTGCGGTGCGTGAGCGTGGCGCCCTTGGGCCGGCCGGTGGTGCCGCTGGTGTAGAAGAGCCAGGCCGGATCGTGTTCGGCCACCGCCTGCATCGGCAGCGGATCGGCGCGGCACAGCGCGCGGTAGGCGTCATCGTCGACGCTGATCAGCGCCGCCAGGGCCGGCGGCTGGCCGCCCATCGCAGTGAAGTCCATGCCCAGGTCAGGCGACACGAAGCACAGCCGCGCGCCGCAGTTCTCGAGGATGAACGCCACCTCGCGCGGATGCAGCTTCGCGTTGACCGGCACCACGCACAGGCCGGCATGCCAGGCGGCCCACATCAGCTCGAAGTACGGCGCGCTGTTCTTCATCACCAGCGCGATGCGGTCGCCGGCCGCCACCGCAGGATGACGGCGCAGCCCGCCGGCGAGCCGCGCCACCCGCTCGTGCAGCTGGGCGTAGGTGTGGATGAGGCGATCGCCGACCGAGACCGCGCGGGCCTCGCCGAAGCTGCGCGCGGTGGCGGCAAGAAAGCCGGCGGTGTTCATCAGGCCCGCCCCAGGATGGTGATGCAGGCCGCGGCTTCTTCGCAGCCGATGAAGCCGCCGCCGTTCTCGGCGATGGCAAAGCGCGCATCGGCCACCTGCCGCGGCCCGGCCTCGCCGCGCAGCTGCCAGGTGAGCTCGGCGATCTGGCCCAGGCCGGTGGCGCCGAT
>JAGWVN010000114.1 GCA_018970865.1 Betaproteobacteria bacterium | reverse complement strand
CGACCACGCCCGCGCCCCCGACTGGCGGCAGCGCACCCACGGCCAGCCCGACCGCAGCCGTCGTCGCCGGTCGCGTCGAGATCGCCCCCGCGCTGGCCGCCCGGCTGCCTGCCGGCGCCACGCTCTTCATCTCGGCGCGCGCCCCCGAGGGCCCGCGCATGCCGCTGGCAGCGCGCCGCCTCACCCCCGGCGCCTTCCCGCTCGCCTTCGAGCTCACCCAGGCCGATGCCATGGGCGGCACGCCACGCGCCTGGGCGACCGGGCCGGTGGTGATCGAGGCCCGACTGAGCCGCAGCGGCCAGGCGCTGCGCGAAAGCGGCGATCTCTTCGGGGTCAGCGCACCGGTGAGCGCGGGCGAGCGCTCCCTGGTGATCCGCATCGACCAGGTCGTGCCGTGACACCCGGCAGCGGGGCAGACGGGCTCTCGGCCGAGGGGCTGGTCTGCAGCCTGGGCAACCGCACCCTCTTCAACGGCCTGAGCCTGGCGGTGTCGCCCGGCCAGTGGCTGGCGCTCACCGGTGAGAACGGCGCAGGCAAGTCCACCCTGCTGCGCATCCTCGCGGGGCTGTTGCGCCCGGCCGCGGGCACGCTGCACTGGCAGGGCCGGCCGATGCGCGCCGGCGATCCCGACTGGCACGCACAGGTGCTCTACCAGGGCCATGCCAGCGGCTGGAAGGACCTGCTCAGCGCCCAGGAGAATCTCGCCCAGCAGGCCGAGCTCGATCTGGCCGGGCTTGGCTCGGCCCAGCGGCGGCAGCGGGTGGACGCCGCGCTCACCCGCGCCGGCATCGCCCGCCAGCGGCGACTGAGCTTCGCGCGGCTGTCGGCCGGCCAGCGCCGGCGCGTGGCGCTGGCCCGGCTTGCGCTCGGCCCGCGCCCGCTCTGGCTCCTGGATGAACCGAACACCGCGCTCGATGCCGACGGGCAGACGCTGTTCGCCGCGCTGCTCGACGAGCATCTCGCGGCGGGCGGCTGCGCAGTGGTGGCCAGCCACCTGCCGGTGCCGGCGCGACACGCCGGGATCGGCCTGCGGCTCGAGGGCGCCCCGCGATGAGCGCCGCGCCCGGCCCCATGCCCGCAGCGGCACCGCTGCCGGCGCTGCACGCCCTCGGGCTGGCCTGCCGGCGCGACCTGCGCCTGGCGCTGCGCTCGCGGGCCGAGCTCGCCCTGGTGCTGGTGTTCTTCCTGCTGGTGATGACCCTGTTCCCGCTCGGCGTGGGGCCCGAGCCGGCGCTGCTCGCCCGCATCGCGCCCGGCATTGCGTGGGTGGCGGCGCTGCTCGCCTCGCTGCTCTCGCTGCCGCGGCTGTTCGCCAACGACCATGCCGATGGCAGCCTGGAGCAGCTGGTGCTGGCCCCGGCCAGCCTGCCGGCGCTGGTGGCCGGCAAGGTGCTGGCGCACTGGCTCACCACCGGCCTGCCGCTGGTGCTGCTCGCACCGCTGGCCGCGCTGCAGTTCGGCCTGGCGCTCGAGCCGGCAGCGGCGCTGGTGGCCGGTCTTGCCCTGGGCACCCCCACACTGTCCTGGCTGGGCGCGGTCTGCGCCGCGCTCACCCTGGGCACCCGGGCAGGCGGCGCCCTGCTGGCCCTGCTGGTGCTGCCGCTGGCGGTGCCGGTGCTCATCTTCGGCGCCGGCGCGGCCGAGGCGGTGGCCGGCGGCCTGGGCGCGGGCGCGCACCTCTCGCTGCTGGGCGCCGGCCTGATCGGCAGCTGCGTTCTCGGTCCCTTCGCCACGGCGCTCGCGGTTAGAATCGCCCACGAATAGTCATGGCCGCCTCCTCCTGGTTCCGCTTCGCCTCTCCGGCGGCATTCCATCCCCTCGCCGGCCGGCTGGCCACGGTCTTCGGCTGGGCCGCGGCGCTGCTGGCGGCCGCCGGCCTGTGGGTGGGCTTCGGCATCGCGCCCACCGATTACCAGCAGGGCGAGGCCTACCGGATCATCTTCATCCATGTGCCGGCGGCCTGGATGGCCATGTTCACCTACCTGGTGATGGCCGGCTGGTGCGCCGCCTCGCTCATCTGGAACACCCGCCTGTCGGCCATGATGGCCCAGGCGCTCGCGCCCACCGGCGCGCTGTTCGCGTTCATCGCACTCTGGACCGGCGCGCTCTGGGGCCGCCCCACCTGGGGCGCCTACTGGGTCTGGGATGCCCGGCTCACCTCCACCCTCATCCTGCTCTTCCTGTACCTCGGCTACATGGCGCTGCGCGCGGCCATCGACGACCCGCGCCGGGCCGATCGGGCCAGCGCGCTGCTCGCGCTGGTGGGGGTGGTGAATGTGCCGATCATCTACTTCTCGGTGCGCTGGTGGAACACCCTGCACCAGGGCGCGAGCGTGTCGCTCACCGCCGCGCCCAAGATGGCCCAGACCATGCTGCTGGCCATGCTGCTGATGGCCCTGGCCGCGTGGTGCTACACCATCGCGGTGGCCATGCACCGGGTGCGCAGCATCATCCTCGAGCGCGAGGCTGGCGCCGACTGGGTGCAAAGACTGGCCGCCGAGCGCGACTGACCCGCTACCTTCCCAGGAACTGCAATGACCGATTTTCTGCACATGGGCGGCTATGGCTGGTTCGTCTGGGGCTCGTACGGGGTGGCGGCGCTCGCCCTCGCGCTCGAGCTCGTGGCACTGCGCCAGCGCCGGCGCAACGCCCTTGCCCAGGCCCGCGAGGCCGGCCAGGCCGCGCCATGAAGCCGCGTCATCGCCGCATGGCCTGGATCGCCGCCGGCGTGGCGGCGCTGGGCATCGCTGCCGCGCTGGTGCTCAATGCCTTCAGCAGCAACCTGGTGTTCTTCTTCACGCCCACCCAGATCGCCAGCGGCGAGGCGCCGCAGGGCCGCACCTTCCGGGTGGGCGGCCTGGTCGAGGCCGGCAGCGTGCGCCGCGAGGGTGATGGCACCACGGTGCGCTTCCGGGTGACCGACAATGCCCGCACCATCGATGTCGCCTATCGCGGCATCCTGCCCGACCTCTTCAAGGAAGGGCGTGGCGTGGTCGCGCAAGGTCAGGTGCAGGCCGATGGCTCGTTCAAGGCCAGCGAGGTGCTGGCCAAGCACGACGAGAACTACATGCCCCCCGAAGCCGCCGAAGCCCTCAAGCGCGCCGGCCATCCGGTGGGCGCGCCCCAGCAGTTCCTCGACAAATCCCAGAAGAGCGTGCGCCCATGACCGCAATCCCCTCCCGGCAGAGCGTGCGCCCATGACCGCCGAAATCGGCCAGTTCGCCCTGGCGCTCGCGCTGCCGCTGCTGCTGGCGGCCAGCCTGCTCGCGCTGGGTGGCGCCTGGCGCGGCCATGAGCGCCTGATGGCGGTGGCCACGCCGGCCACGCTGTGCGCCTTCGGGCTGGTGCTGCTCGCCGGCGTGATGCTGGTGTCGCTGTTCGTGAACAACGACTTCTCGGTGCTGCTGGTGGCGCAGCACTCCAACCAGTCGCTGCCACTGGCCTATCGGGTGGCGGCCTCCTGGGGCTCGCACGAGGGCTCGATGCTGCTCTGGCTGCTGATGCTCACCGGCTGGAGCGCGGCGGTGGCGCTGTTCTCGGGCTCGCTGCCGCGCAGCCTGCGGGCGCGGGTGCTGGGCTGCCTGGGACTCATCTCGGTGGGGCTGCTGCTGTTCCTGCTCTTCACCTCCAACCCCTTCGATCGCATGGTGCCGGCGCCGCGCGACGGGCGTGACCTCAACCCCCTGCTGCAGGACCCGGGCATGGTGTTCCACCCGCCGCTGCTCTACATGGGCTATGTCGGCTTCTCGGTGGCCTTCGCCTTCGCGGTGGCCGGCCTGCTCGAGGGCCGATTCGATGCCGCCTGGGCGCGCTGGGCGCGGCCCTGGACCACCGTGGCCTGGTGCTTCCTCACCCTGGGTATCTGCCTGGGTTCGTTCTGGGCCTACTACGAGCTGGGCTGGGGCGGCTGGTGGTTCTGGGATCCGGTCGAGAATGCCTCCTTCATGCCCTGGCTGGTGGGTACCGCGCTGATCCATTCCCTGGCGGTCACCGAGAAGCGCGGCAGCTTCCGCAGCTGGACCGTGCTGCTCGCCATCCTGGCCTTCAGCCTGTCGCTGCTCGGCACCTTCCTCGTGCGCTCGGGCGTGCTCACCTCGGTGCATGCCTTCGCCACCGACCCCACCCGCGGCGTGTTCATCCTGATCTTCCTCGCGCTGGTGATCGGCGGCTCGCTGGCGCTGTTCGCCTGGCGCGCGCCGGCGATCGGCGCCGGGCCGGGCTTCGGCGCGGTCTCGCGCGAGTCCTTCCTGCTGGCCAACAACATCCTGCTGGTGGTGGCCATGGCCGCGGTGCTGCTCGGCACGCTCTATCCGCTGGCGCTCGACACCCTCGGGCTGGGCAAGATCTCGGTCGGGCCGCCCTACTTCGACACGGTGTTCTATCCGCTGATGGCGCCGGCGCTCTTCCTGATGGGGGTCGGGCCCTTCGCGCGCTGGCGCGAGGCCGCGCTGCCCGATCTCGCCCGCCGGTTGCGCTGGGCCTTCGGCGTGGCGGTGGCGGCGGCGCTGCTGCTGCCCTTCACACTCGGCGGTTTCCGGCCGATGGTGACTCTGGGCCTGCTGCTCGCCCTGTGGATTGCCGCGAGCGTGGTGGTCGGTCTGCTCGAGACCGCCCGCGCCGGCGGCCAGTTGCGATGGCAGCGGCTGCGGCTGCTATCGGGCAGCCAGTGGGGCATGCACCTCGCGCACCTGGGCATCGCGGTGTTCGTGGTCGGGGTCACGCTGGTCAAGGGCTACGAGTCCGAGAAGGAGTACAAGCTCGCCGTTGGCGCCACCCTCGCGCTGGGCGACTACCGCCTGCGCTTCGACCGCCTCGAGCCGGTGACCGGGCCCAACTACGATGCCCTGCGCGGCACATTCACCCTGCTGCGCGACGAGCGCACGGTGGCGGTGCTCAGCCCCGAGAAGCGGGTCTACCGGGCGTCGAAGCAGCCGATGACCGAGGCGGCCATCAACCGCAGCCTCACCCGCGATGTGTACCTGTCGATGGGCGAGCCCCTGCCCGATGGCGCCTGGGCGATCCGCGCCCAGATCAAGCCCTTCGTGAACTGGATCTGGCTGGGCTGCGTGCTGATGGCCCTGGGCGGGTTCACCGCGGTGCTCGATGCCCGCTATCGGCGGGCCGGCGCGCGGCGCGGCGCCGCGGCCCAGGCCGGGACCGTCACGCCGTGAAGGCGCTGCGTTACCTGCTGCCCCTGGCGGTGTTCGCCGCCATCGGCTTCTTCCTGCTCAAGGGACTCGATCGCGACCCCCGCCATGTGCCCTCGCCGCTGATCGGCAAGCCCGCGCCCGCCGTGGCCGTGCCGGTGCTGGGCGATGCCACGCAGCGCTGGTCGCCCGAGCAGATGCGCGGGCAGGTGTGGCTCCTGAATGTCTGGGGTTCGTGGTGCGCGGCCTGCCAGGTGGAGCATCCGCTGCTCAACCAGCTCGCCGCGCGGCAGATTGCGCCGGTGGTGGGGCTGGCCTGGAAGGACGCGCCCGAGGCCTCGCAGGCCTGGCTGGCGAAGCTCGGCAACCCCTACACCCTGAGCGTGTCCGACAGCGACGGCCGCGCAGCCATCGACTGGGGCGTCTACGGCGCGCCCGAGACCTTCGTGATCGACAAGGCCGGCATCGTGCGCGACAAGCATGTCGGGGCGCTCACCGCCGAGGTGATCGAGCAGCGGCTGGTGCCGCTGATCGCGCGCCTGAAGACCCCATGAGCCAGTCCGGACCGCTCAGGCGCGAGGCCGCGCTCGCGCCGCTCGACGCCGCCGGCCAGGCCCGGCTGAAGGCGCTCTCGGAAGAACTGCGCTGCCTGGTCTGTCAGAACCAGACCCTGGCCGATTCCCATGCCGACCTCGCCATCGACCTGCGCAATCAGGTGCATGAGCTCATCGCCGCCGGCCAGACCGACGCGCAGATCCGCGCCTACATGGTCGAGCGATACGGCGACTTCGTGCTCTACAAGCCGCCGGTGCAGGGCAATACCGCGCTGCTCTGGGGCGGGCCCTTCGCCCTGCTGGCGGTGGGCGGGCTGGTCTGGACGCTGGTGCAGCGACGCAGCCGGCTGGCCGCGGCCGACGCACCCGTGGCGCCCAGCGATCGCGGGCGGCGGCTGCTCGATGATTGAGCGGGTTCGACCAGCCTGAGTCAGCGCCGGCGCGCCTTGCGCCGCCGCTCGAGTTCATCGTAGAGCGCCACGAACTCGGCAGTGAGCTTGTGAGAGGGCGCCATGGCGATCAGCGGCACGCCGGCATCATGCGACTCGCGCACCTTCACCGAGGCCGAGAGCCGGGTGGGCAGCACCGGCAGCTTCTCGTCGATGAGCGCCTGCACGATGCGCTCCGGCTGGCTGGCCCGTGCCTGGAACTGGTTGACCACGATGCCCTCCACGCGCAGCTTGGGGTTGTGGTCGTCCCGGATCTCTTCCACCGACTCGAGTAGCCCGTAGAGCGCCTGGCGCGAGAAATCGTCGCAGTCGAAGGGGATGAGGCAGCCGTCAGCCGCGATCAGCGCCGAGCGGGTGTAGAAGTTGAGCGCCGGCGGGGTGTCGATGACGATCTCGTCGAAGCCTTCGAGATCGTCGAGCGCCTTGCGCAGCTTCAGGATCTTGGAGCGGGCCTCCAGCCGCGAATGCAGGTCGGCCAGCGCCGGGCCCGAGGGCATCAGTGACAGGCCGGCCACCGGGGTGTCGTGCACGAAGGCACCAATGGCCATGGACGAGAGCCGCAGCGCGAGGCTCTGCTCGAAGAAGTCGGCCACCGTGGGCGCGGCCTGCGCGGCGGCCTCGCCGAGCAGGTAGCGCGAGGCATTGCCCTGGGTGTCGAGATCGACCAGCAGCGTGCGCCGGCCGCGGGACGCGGCGATGGCCGCAAGATTCACGGCGATGGTCGACTTGCCGACCCCCCCCTTCTGATTGAAGACCACGCGTTTCATGTCGCGAAGATACCACCGGCGAAGCTGGTAGCGCTCAGCAGACCATCCGAATCCGCCCGAGCTGCCGCGCAACCCCCAGGTTGAGCACCGCCACCGCGGCCAGCAGCCAGCCCGCCGCGGCCCAGCCGCCCGCGGCGCTGGCCGCCGCCGCCAGCGGCGGCAGGATGAACTGCCCGAGCGCCGAGCCCTGCTGCATCAGCCCGGTGGTGGTGGCCACCGCCCCGGGATGCGGCGCCACCCAGGGCGCGGTGGCGAACAGCGTGCCCGGGATCATGCCGCCGGCGGCCGACAGCGCCAGCGCCGCGCCGTAACGCAGCGCGAAGGACAGATCGGGTGTGAAGGCCAGGATGGCCGCCATCGCCATCACCACCGAGGCAGAGCCGAGCAGCCATTGGCGCGGGGTGCCGCGACCGAGCATCACGCCGGCCAGCAGATTGCCGGTGACATTGGCCGCCACGCCCAGCGCCGACAGGCTCGCGGCCAGCCCCGCGCCCAGGCCCGCGGCCTGGTACACGCTGGGCAGAAAGCTGAACACCGTGATGAACTGGCCGGCATACAGACCGAAGCAGATCGACAGCCACCAGGCACCCGGCGTGCCGAGGGTGGCGCGGGCCAGCGCCGCCATGCCCTGGGCGTCAGCCGCGCGCGGCGCGTCGGCAGGGATGCGACTGCGCAGCAGCGCGAGCGCGAGCAGGGACAGGCCCGCGCACATCCACCATGCGAGCGACCAGCCACCGCGGGCGATCAGCCAGGGCGCGCTCACCATCATGGCCGACATGCCCGCGGGCATGTAGCACGACCACGCGCCCATCACCCGCGAGAGCCGCTGCTGCGGCACCATGCGCCGCAGCAGCGCCGGCCCCGGCAGCACGGTGAGCAGGAATCCCGCGCTCTCCAGCGCCCGCAGCGCGAGCAGCGTGGCGGGCTGATCGGCGATCGCGCCGGCGCCGCTGCCCAGCGCGAGCACGCCCAGCCCCAGGGCCATGGTGCGACGCGCGCCGAAACGGTCGGCCAGCAGCCCGCCGAACAGGCCGAGCAGCATGCCCGCCAGCTGAAAGGCCGACACCAGCCAGCTCGCCTGCACCAGGGTGAGCCCGAAGGCCTCGCGCAGCGCCGGCAGCGAGGGCGGCAGCTTGCCGATGTGGGTGGCGGCCACCATGCCGGCGATGATGACCGCGGCCAACGCGGGCCAGGGCGTGGCCGCCGGGACGGTTTCCGCCACCACGGACGGCTCAGGCGCCAGCGACGCCGCGTCGGCCTGCGGGGCAGGCGGTTCGGTCGGCAACGGATCGGCGGGCGCGCTCACCGGGCCATTATCGCCGCGCGCGCCGGTGGGGCCGCCCGGGCCGCCGCCTATACTCGACGCAGGAGGACTCCATGCACGATCTGCTGATCTCGAACGCCGTCATCCATGACGGCCTGGGCAATGCGCCCTTCACCGGCCAGCTCGCCGTCACCGGCGGGCGCATCTCGGCGGTGCGCCGCGCCGACAACCCGATCCCCGCCAGCGAGGCCCGCGAGCAGCTCGACGCGCAGGGCCTGTCGCTGATGCCCGGCATCATCGACAACCACACCCACTACGACGCGCAGATCACCTGGGACCCGTATCTCGACCAGTCGATCGGCATGGGCGTGACCACCGCCATCATCGGCAACTGCGGCTTCACCATCGCGCCCTGCCGGCCCGACGCCGCCTCGCGCGACCTGGTCACCAAGAACCTCACGCAAGTGGAGGGCATGTCGCTGGCCAGCCTGCAGGCCGGCATCCGCTGGCAGTTCGAGAGCTTCGCGCAGTACCTCGACCAGATCGAGGCCGGCGGCTGCGCGATGAACCTCGCCGCCTTCGTTGGCCACTCCACGGTACGCACCTATGTGATGGGCTCGGCCGCCTCCGATCGCGCCGCCACCCCCGAGGAGGTGGCGCGCATGAAGGCCCTGATCGACGAGGCCCTGGCGGCCGGCGCGATCGGCCTGGCCTCCACCACCACCACCTCGCACAGCGCCTATGACGGCCGGCCCATGCCCTCGCGGCTGGCCGACTGGTCGGAGTTCATCGAACTGGCCGAGCCGCTGCGCCGGCGCAACCAGGGCGTGTTCATGATCACCAAGGGGCCGCCCACGCCGGTGAGCAAGCTCGAGGAGTTCGCCGCGGCCTCGGGCCGGCCGGTGCTGGTGGCGGCGCTGCTGCACTCCAGCCTCACCCCCGACAGCGTGTTCCAGGACCTGGAAGGCATCCATGCCGCCAATGCCCGCGGCAACCGCATGCGCGGCGCGGTGGCGGCCACGCCGCTGGTGTTCGACTTCTCCTTCGAGTCGCCCTACCCGCTCGAGCCGCTGCTCGCCTGGAAGCCGATCTTCGGCCTGAAGGGCGACGCGCTGATCGCGCGCATGCGCGACCCCGCGCTGCGCGCGGCGCTGCGCGAGGAACTCAGCGTGCCCGCCCGGCGCATCTTCTCGGGCAACTGGCGCCTGATCCAGGTGCTCGAGACCGTGCTGCCCGAGAACCGGCATCTGGTCGATCGCAGCATCGCCGACATCGCCGCCGAGCGCGGCGTCGACCCGCTGGACTGCCTGTTCGATCTGGCCATCGCCGAGAACCTCGGCACGCTGTTCTCGCTGACCGCGCTCAACCATGACGAGCAGGCGGTGGCGAAGCTGCTCACCCACGAGGACAGCCTGCTGTCGCTCTCCGACGCGGGCGCGCACCTGTCCTTCCTCGACGACTCGGGGTTTGGCCTGCACCTGATGGGCCACTGGGTGCGCGACAAGGGCGTGATGCCCCTGCCCGAGGCGGTGCGCCGGCTCACCAGCGCGCAGGCCGAGTTCTTCGGCATTCGCGAGCGCGGCACGCTGCGCGAGGGCTGGGCGGCCGACCTGCTGCTCTTCGACCCGGCCACGGTGGGCCGCGGCGCGCGCTCGCGGGCCAACGATCTGCCAGCCAACGCCACCCGCGTGGTCACCCGGCCGCGCGGCGTGCACGGGGTCTGGGTGAACGGTCAGCGGGTGGCCGACGAGAACGGCGCCGTCCACAAGCCGCTGCCGGGACGCCTGCTGCGGCAGTGGCAATAGGGCGCAACCCGCAGCGGCCTTGAGCCGCGGCTAGAGCCCGAAGCGCTCGCCGGCACCGGCGAGCGTGGCCACGCCCAGCAGGGCGAACACCACCGCCGCGATGCCGTGCACCAGCCGCACCGGCAGCCGATGGGCGATGCGCTCACCGAGCAGCACCGCCGGCACATTGGCCAGCATCATGCCCAGCGTGGTGCCGAACACCACCATGATGAATTCGTGATAACGGGCGGCCAGCGCGATCGTGGCCACCTGGGTCTTGTCGCCCATCTCGGCCACGAAGAATGCCATCAGCGTGGTGCCGAACACGCCCAGCCGCGCGAAGCGGGCGTCGCTCTCGTCGAAACGGTCGGGCACGAGCATCCAGGCCGCCATGGCGATGAACGACAGGCCCAGCCCCCAGCGCAGGGCCGCGGGGCCCAGCAGCGTGGTCAGCCAGGTGCCCACCGCGCCGGCCAGCGCATGGTTGGCCAGCGTGGCCACCAGGATGCCCAGACAGATCGGCAGCGGGCGGCGGAACCTGGCCGCGAGGATGAAGGAGAGCAGCTGCGTCTTGTCGCCGATTTCGGCGAGCGCGACGATGCCGGTGCACACGAGCAGGGCTTCCATGACAGGTCCGGGCTGAACGGACCCGCAGTGTAGCCGCGCCGGGCACGGGCATCGGCACAGGCGCTCGAGCGGGTGCCGCCAGCGGCCCCGGGCCCGGCGCCAGCCAACGCGCCGATCAGACCTCGACCATCTCGAAGTCGGACTTGGCCACGCCGCACTCCGGGCAGCTCCAGTCTTCGGGGACATCCGCCCAGCGGGTGCCGGGGGCGATGCCCTCGGCGGGCAGGCCGGCGGCCTCGTCGTACACGAAACCGCACACGATGCAGGTCCAGGTCTTCATCATCATCTCCTTGAAAGCGGGTGGGTTCAGGCCGCCTGCCGGGCCGCCGTGACCCGGGCGAGGTTGTCACGATAGTGGTTGGCGTGCCGCTCCTCGACCCGCGCCAGCGCCGCGAAGCGTCTGGCGGCCTTCTCGAGCACCGCGCGGAAGGCCTGCGCGTGCTCGCGCGATTCGCCGATCTGCTCGTCGAACTCGGCCACCGCCGCCTGGTTGCCCTCCTGCACGGCCAGCTGGCGGAACTGCGGGTACATCTCGGTGTACTCGTGGGTCTCGCCCTCGATGGCGAGCTCGAGCGCGCGCGCCGGGCTGAGCGCCGCCTTCGGGTAGAGCAGGTCGAGATGGCCGAAGGCATGCGCGACCTCCTGCTCGGCCGTGGCCTCGAACACCCGGGCGGTCTCCTCGTCGCCATGTTCGCGGGCGATGCGGGCGAAGTAGCGGTACTTGATGTGGGCCATGGACTCGCCGGCGAAGGCGGCCTCGAGGTTGCGCAGGGTGATGGATTCGGGCTTGCTCATCGATTTCTCCTCAGGGGTGTGAACTGGCGATAAGCGGATTCTGGCGGTCGGCATTCTATCGGTCCAACGGATAATATCGATCTGTTCAATCGGTTTTTCCGATCCAACCGGAGCCCCTCAGGATGAATGCCCTGCCCTCGCTGCGCCAGCTCGCCTACCTGAGCGCCCTGGCCGACACCCTGAACTTCACCCAGGCCGCGCAGGCCTGCTTCGTCACGCAGTCCACGCTCTCGGGCGGCCTGCAGGAGCTCGAACGCAGCCTGGGCGCGCAGCTGGTCGAACGCAGCCGCCAGCGCGTGGCGCTCACCCCCGCCGGGGAGCAGGCGCTGGCCCGCGGCCGCGCGCTGCTCGCGCTGGCCCGCGATCTGGTCGACGCCGTGGGCCAGGCGGCGCAGCCGATGGCCGGCCTGATGCGGCTGGGCGCCATCCCCACCATCGCGCCCTTCCTGCTGCCGCCGCTGCTGCGCGGGCTGCGCGAGCGGCATCCCGAGCTGCAGCTCGCGCTGCGCGAGGATCAGACCGAGCCGCTGCTGGCCAGGCTGCGCGCCGGCGAGCTCGACTTCGCGCTGATCGCCCTGCCCTGGGACACCACCGGCCTGCGGGTGGCGCCGCTGCTCGCCGAGGAGCTCTGGCTGGTCGCCCCACACAATGATCCGGCGCTGCGCCGCGCCAATCTGCGGGTGCAGGCCATCGACCCGCAGCGCCTGATGCTGCTGGCCGAGGGGCACTGCCTGCGCAGCCACACCCTGGCCGGCTGCGGCCTGAGCGACGGCGCCAACCGGCAGGGCATCGAGGCCACCAGCCTGGTCACGCTGGTGCAGATGGTCGAAGAGGGGCTGGGCATCGCGCTGCTGCCCGAGATGGCGCTCAAGGCCGGCCTGCTCGCCGACGGGCCGCTGCTGGCGCGGCCGCTGGCCGCACCGGCGCCGCGCCGGGAGATCGCGCTGGTTGCCCGCGACAGCAGCGCCCGCGTGGCTGCGTTCGAGGCCATCGCCGGGCTGGCCAGACAGCTTGCCCGCCGACCAGCCGGTCAGCGACGGCGTATCGCCGGTGGCAC
>JAGWVN010000113.1 GCA_018970865.1 Betaproteobacteria bacterium | reverse complement strand
CGGGCGGGGGTCGGCGCGGCGCTGCGCGGGCGGGCGTGGGCGTGGGCGCGTCGGTCTGGGCGGGGTTCATGATGACAGGCTCCCTTCGAATCGCGACATCGCGCCGAGCAGCCAGAGCGCCGCGCTGCGGTCGCGCCGGCCCGAGCGGTGCTCGTCGTAGAACGCGCGCGCGGTACCGCCGGCAACCGTGCCGGCCAGCATCTCGCCCGCGCCCGCGACGGGTTGCAGGCCCTGGCGGAACCAGGTGGCCAGCGGCACCGCGAAACCCATCTTGGGCCGGTGCAGCAGCTCGTGGGGCAGGGCGTCGGCATAGGCCGCCTTGAGCAGGATCTTGCCCTGCGCCGGCGTGGCCCTGAGCCGCTGCGGCAGCGTGGCGGCCCACTCGACCAGCTCGTGGTCCATCAGGGGCTCGCGCACTTCCAGCGAGTGCGCCATGCTGGCGCGATCGACCTTGGTGTTGATGTCGCCGGGCAGATAGGTCTTGCAGTCGAGGTACTGCACCAGCGACAGCGGCTGGTCGGTGGGCGCGTTCGCGGCATGGCGGCGGAAGACCTCGATCGCGTTGTAGCCGCCCAGCCGGCGGCGGAACTCGGGCGAGTACATCGCCTGCCGCTCCTCGTCGCGCAGCACCGAGACGGAATGGAAGTAGGCCTCGACCGGATCGCGCGCCAGGGCCTGCAGGGTGGTGCGCGCGCGCAGCGGCCGCGGCAGCCAGTCGAGCTTGGGGTACCACCGGCCCAGCGGGCCGAACACCGCCCGGCGCAGACCGGCGGGCAGCGCGCTGCGCAGCCGCTCCTCCATCAGGTGCAGGCGGTAGCGGCGATAGCCGCCAAAGGTCTCGTCGCCGCCATCGCCCGAGAGCGCCACTGTCACCCGTTGCCGCGCGAGCTGGCAGACCCGCCAGGTGGGCAGCGCCGAGCTGTCGGCGAAGGGCTCGTCGAACAGGCCGGCGAGCCGGTCGATCAGCTCGGGCTGGTCGGCGCCGACCACCTCGGTCTGGTGGTCGGTGCGGTAGCGCTGCGCGACCTGCTGCGCGTAGCGGCTCTCGTCGAAGGCGGCCACATCGAAGCCGATCGAGCAGGTCTTCACCGGCTGCGCGCTCAGGCCGGCCATGGTTGCCACCACCACGCTCGAATCGACGCCCCCCGACAGGAAGGCGCCCAGCGGCACCTCGGCCACCATGCGGATGCGCACCGCCTCGGTCAGCCGCTCGCGCAGCTGGCGCGCGGCGTCCTGCGCGTCGATGCGCTCGTCGGGCTCGAAGCGCAGGTCCCAGTAGGCGCTGATCCGCGGCTCGCGATCGCCCACCCGCCAGGTGAGGGTGTGGGCCGGCGCGAGCTTGTGCGCACTGCGGTAGATGGTGCGCGGATCGGGGATGTAGCCGAAGGCGAAGTAGTCCTCGACCGCGTAGTCGCAGCGGGTGGCGTCGAAGCCGGGCAGCAGGGTGAGGCACTTCAGCTCCGAGCCGAAGGCCACGGTGCCATCCGCGAGCTGCGTCCAGAACAGCGGTTTCACGCCCAGCCGGTCGCGGGCCATGAACAGCGTGCGCTGGCGGCGGTCCCACAGCGCGAAGGCGAACATGCCGCGGAAGCGGCGCACGCAGTCGGCGCCCCACTGCTCCCACGCATGCACGATCACCTCGGTGTCGCTGCGGGTGCGCAGCGCGTGGCCGCAGGCGGCCAGCTCGGCGGCGAGCTCGCGGTGGTTGTAGATCTCGCCGTTGAAGACCACCGCCACGGTGCCGTCCTCGTTGAAGAGCGGCTGCTGGCCGGTGGCCAGGTCGATGATCGACAGCCGACGATGGCCGAGCGCCACATGCGGCTCGAGATGAAACCCCTCCTCGTCGGGGCCCCGGTGCGCGATCGCGTCGGTCATGCGCTTGAGGAGCGCGCGGTCGTGCAGCCGCGGCGAGTCAGCGGCGGGGGTGAAGAGTCCGGCCAGTCCGCACATCGCCATTCAGTCCGGTTGCGCCAGCATGCCGGCGTACATCGCATGGTAGCCGTCGAGCATCGCGGCGAGGCTGAACTGCGTCACGGCGCGCGCGCGGGCGGCCCGCCCGGCCTCGCGCAGCGCCTCGGGCAGGGCAAAGCAGCGCAGGAGCCGATCGGCGAGCGCCGGGGCGTCGCCGCTGGCGACCAGCCAGCCGCTCACGCCTTCCTCGACCAGCTCGGCGTTGCCGCCCACCGCGGTGGCCAGCACCGGCACGCCGCAGGCCATCGCCTCGAGCACGGTGTTCGAGATGCCCTCGGCGAGCGAGGGCAGGCACAGCGCATCGAGCAGGCCCAGGCACTCGGGAATGTCGTCGCGCGCACCGGCGAACCAGGTGCGCTCGGCGAGACCGCGCGTCGCGACGAGCGCCTCGAGTTCGGCGCGCTGGGGACCGTCACCGACCAGTGCAAGCCGTGCCCGCTCGCGGAAGCGGGCATCCTGCTTGCCGGCCAGGGCGACGGCTTCCACCAGCATCGGCAGGTTCTTCACGGCTGCCAGCCGGCCCACCGCACCGATCACGAAGGCATCGCCGGGCAGGGCGTCACCGGCGAGCCGCGTCCGGGCCGCGACGCGATCGGCGCAGGGCGCGAAGCGCACGGTGTCCACGCCGTTGCAGATCCGGCTCACGCGGGTGTCGGCCACCCCGACCCGGGTGGTGAGGTAGCGGCGTATCGGTTCGGAGAGCGCCACCTGGTGATGCACCAGCGGCCGCAGGCAGCGCCGCAGCCGCAAGGGGCCCGGGCTGCTGCCATCGAGATCGCCGACATCCCAGCCGTGTTCACCGTGCACACGGCGCGGCACGCCGGCCAGCCAGGCCGCGGTCTGGCCCTCCAGGGTGGCGAGATTGCGGGTGTGGAAGATGCTCGGGCGCAGGCGGCGCAGCTCGCGCCACAGCTGCGGCAGGATGCGCGCGGTCTGCCCGGGCGGCTTGTGCAGGGCGAGCAGGCGAACGCCCGGGCGCCGGATGCGTCGGGCAAAGTCGGCCGAAATCTCGGTGAACGCGATCACCGCGTGATCGGCGAAGCCCTCGGGCAGCCCGTTGATGAGGTTCACCAGGCCGTTCTCCATGCCGCCGATGTCCAGACGGTGCACGGCGTGGGCGATCAGCGGGCGGGCAGGCATGGCGGGCGGATGGGCGAGGGGGCGTTCATGACGGCCGGTCAGAGTCCGGCCGGCCGACCGGCCTCTGCGAGGCGAAGGGTGGCGGCGCGAAGCCGCGTGCGGGCCTCGTCGGCGGCTGCCTGCGCGGGCGCGCCGGTGCTCTCGCTGGCGCCAAGCGGCGTCCAGGCCACGAACGCCAGGGATTCGTCGCCGCGACCGGCCAGCAGCGACGCGGCCGTGGCGAGCTTGACCGCGCGCGGATCGGCCAGGGTCTGTCCATCGACCCAGAACCATTCCCACACCAGCCAGCGCCGGCCGAGGTGCTCGATCAGCTGCTCGCTGACGGTCGCGCCGCCAGGCGCGCCCGGCAGCGCCGCCGCGCGCTCGGCGCGCTGCGTCACCAGGCTCGGCCGCGGCGGGCCGCTCTCGCTGGGCAGGGCGCCCTGACCGTGGCTGATCATCTCGTGGCCCTCACGCTGGCCCACGAACTGATAGACCGCCATGCCCACGCCGGGCGCCAGGGCCAGCTGTCCGCTGGCGCTCGCCCGCTCGCCGCGATAGCCGGGGCGGTAGGCGGCCAGCTCGCGCGGCAGGGCCTCCATCGCGGCGCCCAGGGGCGCGAGATCGACCCGCGGCTCGCTCAGCGCCTGCAGCGAGGCGGCCCCCAGAGGCGCGCAGGCCAGCAGGGAGATCGCCGCCAGCGAGAGCGCGGCCGGCCGGGCGCTGCCGAACGCACGGGGGGCATTGACGGGGGGCGCGGCCGCGTCGGTCCGATCCCCCTCGGGCAGCCGCGATTCGATCCAGAAGGCCAGGCCCATCACCAGGCCGAAGAACAGCCAGCCATAGACGAGGTGATCGACCCCGGCGGCGAGGCTCATGTCGCTGAGGTGGCCGATCATCACGATGCCGTAGGCGCGCACCCAGTTGGCCACCAGCGCGAGCACCACCACGCCCAGGGTGAACAGCGCCTGCACCCGCGCGCTGCGCCGGTTCAGGTGGGTCTGGAACAGCGCGAGTGGAATCGCCGCGAGCAGGTAGCGCAGTCCCGAGCAGGCCTCCACCACCGACCAGTTGCCCGAGGGCAGCACGAACTGCCGGCCCTCGCGCAGCACCGGCACGCCGGAGAGCTGCAGCGCCGTGACGGTGAAGTCGGCCGTGCGATCCATCAGCCAGGGCATCAGGAACTCCCCGAAGGGCACGGCGAAGAACAGGAAGCCCAGCGCGAAGGCGTTGCGCCGGGTGATCGTGGCGCCGAAGCAGAGCAGGAAGAGCGCCGGCACCATGCCCACCACGGCGAAGTGCTGCAGGGCGTTCACCCCGGCGAGCTCGCCCACCAGCCAGCCCGCCGCGCACAGCGCGAGCAGCGGCAGGGCCAGCGCCGTGGGGCGCGGCGCGAGTCCGGCCAGACGCCCGCGGTCGCGCCAGACCAGCCAGACGCAGGCCAGCGGCACCAGCAGACCGTGGGTGTAGGTCTCGTTGTCCCACCAGATCCGGGCCATCGACTGCCAGGATGGCAGGAACAGCAGCACCGACGCGCCCACCGCGGCGCCGAAGGCGAGCGTGGCGGCGAGCGGAAAGGCCGTGTTGGCGGTGGGGGACATGGCGCGCATCGCGGAAGGCCGATCAGCCCAGACCGCGCACGATCCGGGGCCCGAGCCAGTCGACCAGGGGCCGCGGCAGGCGGCGCCAGGTGTCGATCAGCAGGCGATAGCGGGGATTGTTGGGGTTGTTCTGCGGCACGCTGCTGCGCGTGATCAGCCGATACTCATAGGCCAGCGGCTGCGGCTCGAATCCCCAGTTGCGCTTGAAGTGCCAGGGGCCTGTGCCGACCTTGCTGCGTCCGAAGTCGAAGCGGGTGCAGCCCCGATCCAGGGCGTGCAGCATCAGGCGCCAGTACTTGAAGTCGTTGGCGGCCAGCGCCCGGGCCACGGGCAGATCGCCGGCGTAGTAGGGCATGGCCGTGCCGCGGTGCCAGAAGCTCATCACCGCCGACACCGCGCGCCCGGCCGGGTCGCGCACCACCATCACATCGCAGTCCGCGCCGAAGCTCGCCTGCAGGGCGCGGAACCAGCTGCGCGGCATCGCCGGCGTGCCGTGCCGGTGCACATTGTCGGCATACACCGGGTGGAAGCTGTCGGCATCCTCGATCGCCGCGCTGAGTCCGGCCGCCATGCCCTTGCGCACCATGGCGCGCTGCTTGCGCGGGATCGCGAGCAGATTGGCCTGCTCGTCGGCGAGCAGCGGTTTCTCGAAGGCGGCGTACAGGTCGCTGCCCGGCCAGTCGGGATGCAGCCGACGGCGATTGCGGTATTCGAGATGACCGGCGCCGCAGGCTTCGGCCTGCGCCCGCGCGGCCTCGTCGAGCGCGGCCAGCGCGTCCGGGTCGTCGGCGATCGGTCCGCCGTAGACGCAGAAGGGCAGGCTGACCAGCTGCGAGCCGAAGAGCCGGGTGCGCATGTGCGCCAGCGGCAATACGCCGCAGACCGCGTCGCCGCGGCGCGCGATCAGGTACACCGGGCGATGGCGCCACTCGTCGGCCATCAGCGCGCGCCACTCCCAGCGGTGGCAGAAGCTCGCCTCGGGGTGCGCGCCGATGTAGTGCTGCCAGTGGGCGCGGTCGGCCTCGCCGGCCTCGGTCACCCGCACCGGCAGGCCGGTCGCGCCGGGCGCGGCGCTCATGAGGCGAGCTGGCCGGCGAACACCTGATCGATGCGCTGCCAGCGGAAATCCCGCAGCAGCCGCTCAAGCCGCGGCCGGGTGCGCGACAGGTTCAGGTAGTGGCGAAACCGGGCCTTCGGGGCGGCCTGCCGCACGCGCGGCTGACCGGGATCGAATTCCCAGGGGTGGAAATAGGCCACCGCGGGTTCGCCCTCCCGGGCATTGAGCCGGCGCACGCCCCAGGCCGAGACCGCGTAGGGCATGAGGCGAAACCACCCGCCGCCGGCGATCGGGAAGTTGCGCCGGGCCAGCCGCACGGTGGCCGGCGGCAGCTCCCACAGACCGGCCGCCGTGCGATGCGCGAAGCGCGGCGCGTCGGGGCTGCCGTAGTGGTCGTGCGTCACCGGAAAGACGCTCGAGCTGTAGTCGTGCCCGGCGCGGGCGATGACCTCGTGCGCCCAGGCATTGGCCGGTCCCACCGAGAAGCTCGGCGCCCGGTAGCCGCGCACCGCCACGCCGCCGATCTGCTCGAGCAGGGTCCGGGCCAGCTGCAGGTCGGCCAGCAAGGCGGCCGGGGTCTGGTCGCTGGCGCGCAGGTGGGCATAGCCGTGGTTGGCGAGCTCGTGCCCGGCGGCGACGATGCGTCGGATCATCGACGGGTGCCGCTCGGCGATCCAGCCCAGGGTGAAGAAGGTGGCGCTCGTTCCGGCGTCGGCAAGCAGCAGCAGCAGCAGGTCGACATTGCGCTCCACCCGGCGAGGCTGATCGTCCCAGGTCTCGCGGCCGATGTAGGGCGCGAGTGCCGACACCTGGAACCAGTCCTCGACATCGATCGACAGGGCATTCACCAGAGGAGTCGCCGGCGCAACGCCGGAGCCCGGCGGAGGCGGCGTGTCGATCGGGTGGTCGAGCTCGCCGACGCTCGCGTCGCGCGCCCCCGTCGCGCTCATCGCACGGCCCGCACCGGCGGATTGCCGGCGTCACCGGGCTCGCCCTGGCGCCGGCGGCCTTCGCCGTCAGCGGGGCGGTGCATGCCGAGCGCGCCGGTGCTGGCGCGCAGCACCCGCAGCACCCGCTGCAGCACGGTGTAGGTGGTGGCCGAGGAGGCTTCGAGTCGGGCAAGTCGGGCCTCCAGCAGCGCGATGCGCGCCGCTGCCGAGGCGGCGCCGGCAGGCTCGGCGGCGCCGGCCTCCCGATCCCCGCCGGTGCTGCCCACCGGCTCATCGGGCGCGCCGGTGGGCACCACGGCCAGCACCGCGCCCCCGGCCGGCCCGCCGAGCTCATCGGCGAGTTCGGCGGCCACATCCTCGATCAGGTCGCGGTCGATGTCGTGGCGCTCGGCGAGGAATGCCGCGAGCAGCACCCGGTCGCACAGGGTGTTGATCCGCCGCGGCACGCCCTCGGCCACCGCATGGACCTGGGCGAGCGAGTCGGCGCTGAAATCGGGATCGCCGCGCCAGCCGACATGACGCAGGCGGTGCTCGACATAGGCCCGGGTCTCGGCCGAATCGAGCGGCCCGAGATGGTAGGACGCGATGATCCGCTGCTTGAGCTGACGCATCTCGGGGCGCTGCAGGATCGCGCGGAACTCCGGTTGCCCCACCAGGAAGCTCTGCACCAGCGAGCGGGTGCCCTCCTGGAAGTTCGAGAGCATGCGCAGCTCCTCGACGGCGCGGGGCGAGAGGTTCTGCGCTTCGTCGACCACCAGCAGCGCGCGCCGTCCGGTGCGGTGCATCGCGCGGAAGTGCGCTTCCAGGCGCTGCAGCAGGGCGGACTTGTCCAGGCCCGCGACATCGATCTGGAAGCTGCCTGCGACCAGCCGCAGCAGGTCGTCGGCGCCCACCTGCGTGGACACGATCTGCGCGGCCTGCACACTCTCGGAGGGCACGCGGCGCAGCAGGTTGCGCACCAGCGTGGTCTTGCCCGCGCCCACCTCGCCGGTGATGACGATGAAGCCCTCACCCTGATGCAGGCCGTACTCGAGGTAGGCCATCGCGCGGCGATGGCCGCGGCTGCCGTAGAAGAAATCCGGGTCGGGATTGAGCTGGAAGGGTTTGCCGGTGAGGCGGAAGAAGGCTTCGTACATGGTCGGCTCCTCACCGCATCCGGAAGTCGATCGTGCCGAACAGCGCGTTCTCCTCGCCGCTCACGCCGCCACTGCCCTCGGCGCTCTGCACCGTGCGGCGCACGCCCACGGTGGCGGTGGAGCGCTCGTCGATGCGCGCGCTGATCGCCGCCTGATACACGCTGAAGCGCACCCGCAGGTCAGAGTTCGACTGGTCCGAGTCACGCACCGATGCGGCGAGCAGCAGCGCATGACGGGCGTCAAGGGCGATCGATCCGTTGAGCGCGATGCCACGGTTGTTGAACAGCCCGAAGGACGCGGGCGACAGCCCGTTGGGAATGCCGAACACCGTCGAGGCGAGCAGGGTCTCGCGGGTGCTGCGAAAGACCGTCGCGGTGCCCGACCAGGCCGGCGACACCCAGCCCACCGAGGCCGACAGGCTGTGGTTGCGCACCATGGCGTCGTTGATCACCGGGGTGCCCACCACCAGGTCGGTGTTGGAGAGCAGGCCCAGGCCGGCCAGCTGGTTGAACAGCGGATTGAGCGCCGGCGAGAAGCCGCCGGCGGCGAAGATCGCGCCGGGATTGAAGGTGAGGAGCGAGGCGGTATTGGTCTGCAGCAGCGAGTTGGCATAGTCCAGGCCGAAGACCAGGCGCTGGGTCCGGTGCGACAGGCTGAGCGTGCCGTTGTTGCCGTAGTACTGGCGCGAGAACGAGCCGCGCAGCGTGGTGCGCCGGCTGGGCGACCAGTCGAGCGACATGCCGGGCCCCCAGCCGTTGGTGTCGCCGGCCGAGTTGCTCAGCCGCTCGATGTAGAGGTAGTTCATCGACGCGCCCAGTCGCAGCTCGGGGATGGGCGTGTAGTAGAGGGTGGCCGAGGTGCTGGCGCTGCTCAGCGAGAGCCCGCCGGTGAAGTCGCGGCGCTGACCGCCGCTGACCAGCGCCCAGCCCCAGGGGTTGAAGGCCGCGCCGCTGGTCACCTGGGCGTTGAGGTAATGGGCGGTCCGGGCGAGCGCTGCATTGACATTGCCCGAGGTGTCGGTGAGCTCGCCCCGGTACTGCACGCGCCAGTCGGCCTGGGCGCCGATGCGCCCGCGCAGGTAGGGCGCGAGGTACAGGGTGCGCAGCACTGCGTTGTTGAGCGCGGAGGCGGCCGGATCGACGCTCAGACCCCCGGTGAGCGTGGCATTGGTGTTGTAGACCGCCGCCCCCGCCTGCAGACCCAGCCAGTCGCCGACCAGCAGGGTGTTGCCGCTCGCCCGCAGGTCATGCCGGGTGTAGAGGTCATTGCCGGTGCCGCCGTGCGCCGCGAAGTTGCGCATCTGGTAGCTGAGCGTGGCCTGGGTGCGGGCATCGGCGATGCCGGCGCTCAGATAGGGCGTCACCTCGAGGGTCTGGCGACCCGGCCCCGGCCCGGCGCCGGCGCCCGGGGAGTCGGCGACCAGCGCGGTGCTGCGCACGCCCGGCAGAAAGCTCAGCGTGCGCTCGCCCGAGGGGGCGCCCAGCGCGGGCACGGCGCTGCCGGCGCCCGCGCCCGGCAGCGCTGCGCCGGGCACGCCGGGCAGACCGCCGAGCTGCGCGTGCGCGCCGGCCGACAGGGTCAGCCCGGCGGCGAGACACGCCAGGCTGGCGGCGCGACGGCCGACGGCAGCCACGCTCCCGCGCCCCCGACGCTCAGGCACCGGCATGCTGGGCACCGGCCTGCGGCGCGCCGCCCCGCGAGCCCGACTGGCTGTTCTGGCCGTAAGCGTAGCCATAGCCGTACAGGCCGTAGCCCCCGCTGCCGCCGGCGCGCGCCTTGTTGAGCACCATGCCCACCACCTCGGCGGCTCCGTCCACGGTCTGCAGCGCCTCGTTGACCGCACTGCGCGGCGTGCTGCCCGCGGCCACGACCATGACGATCTGACCCATGTGGGTGGCCAGCACGCGCGACTCGGTGGTCACCAGCAGGGGCGGCGAGTCGAAGATGATGATGCGGTCGGGAAAGCGCGCGCTCAGCGTGTCGAGCACCTGCACCATGGTCCGCGAGGCGAGCAGTTCGGTGGCCAGCTCGTGCCGGCGGCCCGCGGGCAGGATGGCGAGCTTGTCGACATTGGTGCCGAGCACCAGCTCGCCGATGTCGCGCGAGCCCGGCTCGAGCAACAGGTTCATCAGGCCGGCGCCGGCGGTGAAGCCGAGCTCGCGCGGGATCGAGGGCCGCGCCACATCGGCGTCCACCAGCAGCACCTGGTGGTCGCGTTCGGCCGCGATCGACAGGGCGAGGTTGATCGCGCAGAAGCTCTTGCCTTCGCCGGGGAAGGCGCTGGTCACCATCACCCGCCGGCCGTTGCGCACCTCGGCCGCGCCCCGTCCGAACGCATTGGCGATCAGCGGGCGCTTGATCACGCGGAACTCCTCGCCGGTGCGCGAAGTCTGGCTGTCGGGCACCACGAAGCCGCGTCGGCGCAGCGAGTCGAGCCGGATCGCCACACTGGCGCCGGTGGTGGCGCTCGCCGCCGGTGCGCCGCGGGCCGTGCCGGAGGTCGCGCCGGAGGTCGCGCCGGCGGACCCGGACGGCGCGCTGCTGCGGGCGCGGCGTTCGCTTTCCTCGCGCGCCGGGCGTGGCGGCGGGCTGTCCGGCTGGCCGGTGAGGCGGCTCACCGCGCGTTCGATCAGGCTCATCGGGCGTTCCTCACTTGATCGGCTGGTGAAGCCATGCCCAGGCCAGCATCACGCCGAAGCCCAGCAGGTAGGCGGCGGCACTGCCCGAGAACACCAGCAGGCCGCGGCGGGCCCGGGCGCGAGCCCGGCTGTCGACGATCATCGAGACCACGCCCAGCACCGGCAGGCCGGTGGCGGCGCGCAGGCTGCGCAGGTCGAAGTGGGTGGGGCGGATCTGGTCGCGCAGGAAGGCCGTGGCCACGCCGGCGGCGAGCGAGAGCAGGAACAGTCCGCTCAGCAGCCAGGCGCGGTTCGGAAAGACCGGATCCTGGCCCGCGCGCGGCGGATCGACCACCCGGAACTCGCCGATGCCCGAGGCCGCGCCCATCTGCTCGGAGAGCTGCACCGATTCGCGGCGGCTGACCAGCTGCTCGTAGCTGCGCTTGGTGATCTCGTAGTCGCGGGTGAGCGCCTTGTACTCGGCCTCGACCTTCGGCGCGTTGGCGGCGCTGGCGTGCAGCGAGGCGGCGCGCGATTCATATTCGCGAACCCGCGCCCGCGCCGAGGCCACGGAGGCCTCCGATTCGGCGAGCGAGACGCGCAGCTGCTGGTAGACCGGATTCACCGCCGTGCCGGGCGGGCGGGCCCCGGCCGCCGGCGCGGCCTTCGCGGCCGCCTCCTGGCGCGCCACCTCGGCCTTGCGCTCGGTCTCGCGCGAGGCCTCGAGCTGCTCGAGCACGCGGCGGGTGGAGACCACATCGGGGTGCTGGTCGGTGTAGCGCAGCTTGAGCTCGTCGATGCGCTTGCGCAGGCCGTCGATGCGGTCGTCATACTCGGTGCGCACCGCCCGCGTGCCGCCGCTCGGGCCGGTGGCCAGGCCCGCGCCCATGGCGAAGCCGCGATCGTCGGTGGCGACGGTCTGCGGCTCGATCGCAAGCTGCTTCTTGAGCTCGTCGCGGGCCTGCTCGGCCTGCGCCAGCTCCATGCGCGCCTGCGACAGGGCGCCGCCGATCTCGCCGGCGCGGCCGACCGCGTCCTGCCCGAGGGCCGGCATCGCCGCGAGGTTGCGGATCTTGAAGTCCTTCAGCGCGTTCTCGCTCTCGGTCAGGCGCAGCTCGTAGGCCTTGATCTGGTCCTCGATGAACTTGCGCGCCTGGTCGTTGTCGCGGCGGTTGTCGCCCAGGTTGGACTCGACGAAGATCGACAGGAACGACTGCACCACCTTGCGGGCCCGGTCGGGCTGGTCGGCGCGGTAGGTGATGGTGTAGAGGTTGGTGCCGCCGGCCGAGGCAAAGCGGATGCTGCTCATCAGGCGGTCGACCAGCGCGTCGCGCTCGGCCGGCGAACTCGCGCCGAGGTCCAGGTCGGCCATGCGCACCACCCGCTCCACATTGGGGCGGCTCACCAGCGTGCGGCTCACCATCGCGATCTGCTGATCGGCGTTGGGCTGCACCGCCAGGCCGGTCATCAGCGGCTTGAGGATCGACTGCGTGTCGACATACACCCGGGCGCTGGCCTCGTACTGGTTCGGGATCGCCATGATCACCATCGTGCCCACGGCGCCCACCGCGAGCGTGGCGAGGAAGCCCCACCAGCGGTAGTTCCAGAGTCCGCGCGCGCTGGCGCGGATCAGGTCCAGGATGTCCTGCATGAAGGCTCCGTGATGCCCGGTGACGGTCGGGTCGGGGTTCGTCGGCTCAGCAGCGTGCCCGGTGCGTCAGAACCAGCCTTCCGGGATGATGATCACATCGCCCGGCCGCAGGTCTGCGTTGGCGCTGACATCGCCGCCCTTGAGCAGGTCCTTCAGGCGCAGCGTGTACTGGCGGCCCCGATCGGAGGCGCGGATCAGCACCGCGCGATTGCCGGCGGCGTAGTCGGTGATGCCGCCCACCGCGATCATCGCGTCGAGCACGGTCATGTTCTGCCGGTAGGGCAGCGCCGAAGGCCGGGTGGCCGATCCGACGATGCGGATCTGCTCGCTGGTCGGACCGACGAAGTTGTTCACCACCACGGTGACCACCGGGTCCTGGATGTAGCGGGTCAGCCGCTTCTCGATCTCGCGGGCGAGATCCGAGGG
>JAGWVN010000112.1 GCA_018970865.1 Betaproteobacteria bacterium | reverse complement strand
GCGCCGGCCCAGCCGGTGGCCCAGGCGAGCGCCACCGGCGCCACGCCGAAGGCCCCCGCGGCCAGCAGCGCGCGCCGTCTCGCGCTGGTGATCGGCAACGACAGCTACACCACGGTCACCCCGCTGCAGAACGCCCGCGCCGATGCCCGCGCCATGGCCGCGCAGCTCGGCAAGCTCGGCTATGCGGTCACGCTGCGCACCGACCTCACCGAGCGGGCCATGAAGGACGAGCTGCGCCAGTTCAACAGCCGCATCCAGGGCGGCGACGAGGTGCTGTTCTTCTTCGCCGGGCACGGGGTGCAGATCGGCGGCACCAACTACCTGCTGCCGGCGGACATCCGCGGCGACTCCGCCGAGCAGGTGCGCGACGATGCCCTGCCCCTTCAGAAGGTGCTCGACGACATCCAGGACCGCAAGGCCCGATTCACGCTGGCGATCATCGACGCCTGCCGCGACAACCCCTTCAAGGGCAGCGGACGGGCGATCGGTACCCGCGGCATGGCGCCCACCACTCCGGCCACCGGCCAGATGGTGCTGTTCTCGGCGGGCGCGGGCCAGCAGGCGCTCGACCGGCTCAACGCCAGCGACCGGGATCCCAACGGCCTGTTCACCCGGGTGCTGCTGCGTCAGATCGAGCAGCCCGGCGTGAGCGTCGACCGGCTGATGCGCGCGGTGCGCGCCGAGGTGGTGGCCAGGGCGCGCGCGGTGGGCCACGAGCAGGTGCCGGCGCTCTACGACCAGTCGATCGGCGAGTTCTTCTTCCGCGACTGAGCCGCGATCGCGCAGCCGCGGCGGCGTAGCGGCGGCGCCGCGCACCCTGCCCGGCCGCCAGCCGGGCCCAGCCACGGCCGCGCCGCTGCGGTCCGATCAGCGCTTCAGGTTGCGCTCGAAGAGCGAGAAAAGCCGCTGCCAGTGCCGCTCGGCGCTGGGCTTGTCGTAGATGCCGGCGCGCAGCGGAAACGCGAAGCCATGCTGCGCACCCGGGTACCACTCCAGCCGGTAGGGCGTGCCGGCGGTCTTGAGCGCCGACTCCAGGGTATCGACCATCTCGCGCGGCGCGTACTGGTCGATCTCGGCGCAGGCGAAGTAGGACTCGCACTTCACCCGGTCGAGCACCCGGTGCGGCGAGTCGGGCTTGTCGGTGACCATGCGCGCGCCGTAGATCGACGCGATGCATGCGATGCGGTCGGGATGACTTGCCGCGGCGGTCACCGAGAACGGCCCGCTCATGCAGTAGCCCACCACTCCCACCCGGTCGTGGCGCAGTTCCGGGCGCGAGTCGATGAAGCGCAGCAGCGCCCCGGTGTCGCTCGCGATCAGCGCGTTGCTCAGGTGATCCATCATCTCGAACATGCGCTTGAAGCCGGCCTCGTCGCGCACCATGACGAACTCGCGGGTGCGCCGGTAGTAGAGGTTGGGCAGGATCACCGCGTAGCCCACCGCGGCGATGCGCCGCGCCATGTCATGCAGCTCTTCGCGCTTGCCCGGCGCGTCCATGTAGAACAGCACCACCGGGTGCGGCCCGCCCTCGTCGGGATGCACATAGAAGGTGTTCATGGCCCCGTCGGGGGTCGGGATGTCCAGGTGATGCTCGATCATGTCGGCCTCCTCGCCAGCGTGGTGCCGGCAGTGTAGGCCTGCGATCGGCGCCGGGCGGCTTTGCGCGAGGGGCCCCCCGCCTGCGACAATGCCGATTCCGAAACCGCCGGGGCGCCCATCGGCGCCCACCCCATGGAAATCGTCGTCCTGCTCGGCCTCATCCTGCTCAACGGGATGCTCGCCATGGCCGAGATCGCGCTGGTCACCGCGCGCCGCACCCGCCTGCAGAAGATGGCCGATGCCGGCGATGCCGGCGCCGCCACCGCCCTCACCCTCGGCCAGGATCCCACCCGCTTCCTGTCCACCATCCAGATCGGCATCACCTCCATCGGCGTGCTCAACGGCATCGTCGGCGAGGCGGCGCTGGCCGCGCCCTTCGCGCTCTGGCTGCAGACCCTGGGCCTCGATCGCGGCCCCAGCGAGATCGGCGCCACCGCGCTGGTGGTGGTGAGCATCACCTACTTCTCCATCGTCATCGGCGAGCTGCTGCCCAAGCGCCTGGGCCAGATCAACCCCGAGCCGATCGCCCGGGTGGTGGCCCGGCCGCTGCAGGCCCTGGCCATTCTCACCAAGCCCTTCGTGCGCCTGCTCAGCCTGTCCACCGACCTCACCCTGCGTCTGTTCGGCGTGCGCGCCGGCTCCCAGACCGCGGTCACCGAGGAGGACATCCAGGCCATGCTCGCCGAGGGCTCCGATGCCGGGGTGATCGAGCGCCAGGAACACCAGATGGTGCGCAACGTGTTCCGGCTCGACGACCGTCAGATCACCTCGCTGATGATTCCGCGCGCCGACATCGTCTGGCTCGACATCGACGACCCGCTCGAAGACAACCTGCAGAAGATCGAGCGCGCCGAGCACAGCCGTTTCCCGGTATGCAAGGGCGGACCGGGCACGGTGCTGGGCATCGCCACCGCGCGCCAGGTGCTCGCCCAGACCCTGCGCGGCGAGCGCGCCGACCTCGCCCGCGACCTGCTGCCGGCGGTGTTCGTGCCCGAGACCCAGACCGGCATGGAGCTGCTCGAGAACTTCCGCTCGAACAATGTGCAGCTCGCGCTGGTGATCGACGAATACGGCGAGATCCAGGGTCTGGTCACGCTGCAGGATGTGCTCGAGGCGATCACCGGCGAGTTCAAGCCGCACCGCGCCGAGGATGCCTGGGCCATGCAGCGCGACGACGGCTCCTGGCTGCTCGACGGCCTGATCCCGCTGCCCGAGCTCAAGGACCGGCTTGCCCTGCCCGAACTGCCCGAGGAGGACAAGGGCCGCTACCACACGCTCAGCGGGATGGTGATGCTGCTGCTGGGCCGCGTGCCCCACACCGGCGATCGCATCGACTGGCAGGACTGGCGCTTCGAGGTGGTCGACATGGACAACAAGCGCATCGACAAGGTGCTGGCCAGCCGCCTGGCCGCGCCTGCCCCCGCCCCCGGAGAGGCCACCGATCATGTCTGAGGCCCGTGCCGCGCTGGCCGACCTGCGCAGCGCCTATCCGGTGCTGCAGCCCGACCCCGACTATCCGCCGCTGCAGCTCGCGTCCATCCGCGATCAGGTCAGCCCGCAGGAGTGGGCTGCCCGCGTGGACTGCGCCTGCGCCTACCGGCTGGTGAAGCACTTCGGGATGGACGACCTCATCTACAACCACATCTCGGTCAAGATCCCCGGCACCGAGGAGTTCCTGCTCAACGCCTTCGGCCTCACCTACGACGAGATCACCGCCTCGTCGCTGGTGCGCATCAACCTCGCCGGCGAGGTGCTCTGGGCGCCCGAGTTCCCGCCCGGCCTGGGCTACCGGTTCAACCCCGCGGGCTGGGTGATCCACGCCGCCATCCACGAGGCCCTGCCCGCCGTGCACGGCGTGGTGCACACCCACTCGCTCGCCACCATGGCGGTGTCGGCCCTGCCCGAGGGCCTGCTGCCGATCACCCAGACCGCCATGCGCTTCGACAAGGTCGCCTACCACGACTACGAAGGCGTGGCGGTCGACCCGGGCGAGCGCGGGCGGCTGGTGCGCGATCTCGGCGACGCCGACCTGATGTTCCTGCGCAATCACGGCGTGCTCACCGTGGGCCGCAGCATCGCCGAGGCCTTCAACAACACCTACCGGGTCGAGCGGGCCTGCCGCGCGCAGCTGATGGCCCAGGCCGCCGGCCAGGGCCTGGTCGTGCCCCCGGCCGATGTCATCGAGAAGACCCACCACGCCTACCGGCCGGGCACCCGGCGACCCTACGGCGTGCTCGAGTGGCCGGCCATGCGCCGGCTGGCCGATCGCATCGATCCGTCCTACCGCACCTGAGCGGCCCTGGCCGCCCCACCGTCATGAGCCGCCTGCTGACCGACTTCGGAGCCTTCGCGGCCGACACCGCCCACCGCCCGCTGCCCGAGGCGGTGTGGCATCACGCCCGCCGCGCCGTCATCGACTGGACAGCCTGCGCGGTGGCCGGCTCGGTGTGCCCGCCGGTCACGCTGATGGCGCAGGCGCTCGCCGAGGAGCTCGACACCGGCGCATCGCGGCTGCTGCTCGGCCGGCGCGCCACCACCGGCGCGGCGGCGCTGGTCAACGGCACCGCCGCGCACACCGTCGAGTTCGACGACATCTACAAGGAGGCCATCTACCACCCGGGCGCCCCGACCATCGCCGCGGCGCTGGCCCTGGCGCAGTCCCGCAACGCTGACGGCCCCGCCCTGCTGCGGGCCGTGATCGCGGGCTACGAGATCTCCACCCGCATCGGCGCGGTGATGGGCCGGGCCCACTACCGCTACTGGCACAACACCGGCACCGTGGGCTGCTTCGGCGCCGCCCCGGCTGCCGGCCTGCTGCTCGGGCTGAGCGGCGCGCAGCACGCCCACGCCCTGGCCACGGTGGCCACCTTCGCCGCCGGCTTGCAGCAGGCCTTCCGCAGCGACTCGCACGCCAAGCCGCTGCACGCCGGGCGCGCCGCGCAGGCCGGGGTGCAGGCGGCGCAGTTCGCCGCCGCCGGGATGATCGGCTCGCCCGATGTGCTCGACGGCGAGGCCGGCCTGGGCGTGGCCATGAGCAACGCGCCCTCGTGGGCGGAGGCCACCGGCGATCTCGGCGAGCGCTGGAACATCACCGCCATGACCTTCAAGAACCATGGCTGCTGCGGTCATGCCTTCGCGGCGATCGATGGCGCGCTGGCGCTGCGCCGCCAGCTCGGCATCGCGCCCGATGACCTCGCCGAGGTCTCGGTGGCCACCTATGGCGAGGCGCTCGCGGTGGCCGACATCGCCGATCCCCGCACCGAGGCCGAAGCCCGCTTCAGCCTGCGCTTCGTGGTGGCCAGCGCGCTGCTCCACGGCAGCGTGCGCCTCGACGCGATGAGCCCGGCGCGCCTGGCCAGTCCGGCCATCCGCGCGCTGATGGCCCGCATCCGCACCGAGGTCGACCCCGACTGCGACCGCGCCTTCCCCGGCCAGCGCGCGGCGCGGATCGGTTTCACCACCCGTGACGGTCGACAGGCCAGCTTCTTCCAGCCCACCCGCATCGGCGATCCCGACGCACCGCTCTCCGACCAGGACCTCGAGGAGAAATTCCTCGAGCTGGCCGCGCCGGTGCTGGGCGCGGCACGCGCCCGCGACTGGCTGGCCGCGATCTGGCGACTCGATCAGCCCGGCTCGCGCTTTCCGGTCTGACCCGATCCATGGCGGCTCTCCCATCCCGGCCTGCGAGGACCCGCCCATGACCCGCTCCGTGTCCGATCCCGAACGCCGGCAGGCGCTGAGCGCCCTGGGCGGACTGGCGATCGGCGCCACCGGCGTCACCCCGACGATCGTGCAGGCGCAGTCCGGCGGCGGCTATCCCTCACGCGCGGTGCGCATCATCATTCCGTTCAGCGCCGGCGGCACCACCGACATCCTCGCCCGCGAGATGGCGGCGCGCTTCGCCGATCGCTGGAAGGTGCCGGTGGTGCCCGAGAACAAGGCCGGCGCCGGCGGCAATGTCGGCACGGCCCAGGCCGCGCTGGCCGCGCCCGACGGCCACACCCTGCTGTGCGCCTCGGTGGGGCCGATCGCGGTCAGCCCCTCGCTGGTGCCTCGCCTCGCGTACAACCCGCTCACCGATCTGGTTCCCATCGTGCTGATCGCCGATGTCTGCAATGTGCTGGTGGTGCATGCCGGCGTGCCGGCGCAGACGGTCGAGGAGTTCATCGCGCTGATGCGTCGCCAGCCCGATGCGTTCAACTATGGCTCCACCGGCATCGGCACCGCCGCCCACCTCACCGGCGCGCTCTTCGGCCTGCGCACCGGCACCCGACCGCAGCATGTGCCCTACCGCGGCGCCGAGGCGCTGCGCGATCTGGTCGGCGGGCGCATCCAGTTCATGTTCGCCACCGGGCCATCGGTCATCGGCCTGATCAGGGCCGGCACGGTGCGCGCGCTGGCGGTCACCGGCGACGCCCGCTCCCGCTCCCTGCCCGAGGTGCCCACCCTGCAGGAGAAAAAACTGGCGAGCTTCGATTCCGGCTCCTGGTTCGGCTTCTTCGGGCCGCGGGGCATCCCGGCCGTGGCGGTCGAATCGGTGAACGGGCTGGTCAACGAGGCGCTGCGCGACCCCGCGGTGCAGGCCCGCCTGGTGGCCAATGGCGCCGACCCGGTGGGCGGCACGCCCGAGCGCTTCGCGGCCCATGTGCGGGCCGAGATCGACAAGTGGCGCGCGGTCATCCGCGAAACCGGGATCCAGCCGGAATGAGCGCTCAGGCAACCCGCCCCCGGGTGCTGAGCACCCGCGCGCTGAGCCCGGCGATCGCGGCAGCGCTCGATCAGCGCTTCGCGCTGCGGATCGCCCCTGCGCCGCTCACCGAGGTCATCGCGCAGGCGCTGCGCGATGTCGATCCGCACGCGGTCATCGCCCGCGACGACCTGCCTGCCGATGCCTGCGCGCTCGCGCCCAGCCTGCTGCATGTGGCCCGGCACGGCGTGGGTCTCGATGTGATCCCCATGGCCGCCTGCGCCCGCCACGGCGTCACGGTGAGCAATGTGCCCGGGGGCAACGCCACCAGCGTGGCCGAGTGGTGCGTGGCGCAGATCCTCGCGCTGCTGCACAGCCTGCCGCAGATCGGCGCATCGATGCGCAGCCAGGGCTGGGCCGCCACCCGCGCGGCCTTCTCGGGCCGCGCCCACGACCTCGCCGGCCGTCAGGTGGGTCTGATCGGCTGCGGCGCGATCGGCACCGCGCTGGCCACCATGCTGCACGCGGGGCTGGGCGCGCGGGTGGCCGCGCACACCCGCACGCCGGCGCGACTGCCCGGTTTCGTCCAGCCGATGGACTTCGCCGCCTGCGTGGCTGGCGCCGATGTGCTGGTGCCGTGCGTGCCGCTCACCGATCAGACCCGCGGACTGATCAGCGCGCAGGCCATCGCCACGATGAAGCCGGGCGCGCTGTTCGTGAACGCCTCCCGCGGCGAGGTGGTCGATGAAGCCGCGCTGGTGGCGGCGCTTCTCAGCGGCCGGCTCGGCGGCGCGGCCCTCGATGTGATCACCGACCGGCAGGGCCGCCAGGGCACCGGCCTGCCCGAGCTGCCCAACCTGGTGGTCACGCCGCACCTCGCCGGGCACACCGCCGACGCCGCCGAGCGCAACGGCCGCAGCGTGATCGAGGCGCTGGACGCGGTGCTGCTGGCAGGGCAACGGCCGCGGCATCTGGTTGACGAGACCGCCTGGGCGCCGATGCTGGCGCGACGGGCCCGGCTGCTCGGAGCGGGCTGACGGCCCGCGGCCGAGGCCGGGCGACGCTCAGTCCACCTTCGCGCCGCTCGCCTTCACCACCGGCTCGTAGCGCCGCAACTCGCGTTCGATCAGCGCCGCAAACTGCGCCGGGCTGCCCGGCACCGGCTCGGCCATCAGCTGCGCGAACTTCGCCTGGATGTCGGGCGCGCGCAGCGCCTCGCCGAACACCGCGTTCAAGCGGGTGATCACCTCGGGCGGCGTGCCGGCTGGCGCGGTCAGCCCCCACCAGGTGTCGATCTCGAAGCCCGGATAGCTCTCGGCGATCGCGGGCACCTCCGGCAGCAGCGGCGTGCGCCGGGCCGTGGTCACCGCCAGCGCGCGGATGCGGCCACCGCGCAGGTTGGGCGCGGCCGTGGCGAGATTGTCGAGCGAGAAGTCCACCTGCCCCGAGAGCAGCGCGAGCTGTGCCGGCCCGCCGCCGGCGTAGGGAATGTGCACCGCGAAGAAGCCGGCGCGCTGCTTGAAGAGTTCGCCGGCAAGATGCCCGGCGCTGCCGTTGCCGCCGCTGGCGTAGTTCAGCCGCGCGGGATTGGCGCGGGCGTAGGCGATGAAATCGCGCAGGTTCGCAATGCGCAGCCGCTCGGCGGACTCGGTGTTGATCACCAGCACATTCGGGATGCGCACCATCTGCACGATGGGCGCGAAATCGCGGATCGGATCATAGGGCAGCTTCGAGAACAGCCAGGGGTTGATCGCATGCATCGCCACCGCCGCCACGCCGATGGTCTGGCCATCGGGCGCGGCGCGGGCCACGGCCGCCACGCCGATGCCGCCGCCGGCGCCCGGCCGGTTCTCGACGATGACCGTGCCGAGCGACTCGCGCGCCTTCTCCACCAGCATGCGCACGGTGAGATCGATCGGCCCGCCGGCGGCAAAGGGCACGATCACCCTGAGCGTGCGCGCGCCCTGCGCGCTCGCGGTGGCGTGGCGGCCGGCGGCCAGCGCCGTGGCGCCCACCGAGATCAGGCGTCGGAATCGGTTCATGCGGGAACTCCTGCGCAGTAGCCGCGGATCATAGCCGAGGGTGCCCGGCGGCCTGCCGGCGCAGCATCGGGCACACTGGTGCCCACCCGCTCAGGAGACCCTTCATGCCCCAGCCCGCCACCCCCGTCGCGCCCCTGCATGCCTGGGATGCGGTCGATCTCGCCCACGGCATCCGCACCGGCCTGATCAGCAGCCGCGAGGCAGTTCAGGCCTGCCTCGATCGGATCGCCGCCGTCAATCCCGAGATCAACGCGGTGGTCGATGTGCTCGCCGAGTCGGCGCTCGCGCAGGCGCAGGCGGCCGATCGCGCCGTGGCGGCCGGCGAAGCGCTCGGCCCGCTGCACGGCGTGCCGGTCACCATCAAGGTCAATGTCGACCTTGCCGGCCGACCGACCACCAACGGCGTGGTCGCCTGGCGTGACCTGATCGCGCCAGCCGACAGCCCGGTGGTGGCCAACCTGCGCCGCGCCGGCGCCATCCCGGTGGGCCGCACCAACACCCCGGGCTTCTCGTTTCGCTGGTTCACCGAGAACGACCTGCACGGCCGCACGCTGAATCCCTGGTCGCGCGGCCACACCCCGGGCGGCTCCTCGGGCGGGGCCTCGGCGGCGCTGGCCGCCGGCATCGGCGCGATCGCCCACGGCAACGACATCGGCGGCTCCATCCGCTACCCCGCCTACTGCACCGGCACCTTCGGCCTGCGCCCCTCCTTCGGCCGCGTGCCGGCCTTCAATCCCAGCGCCAGCGCCGAGCGCCCGCTCAGCGCCCAGCTGATGTCGGTCCAGGGCCCGCTCACCCGCTCGGTGCGCGACCTGCGGGTGGCGCTCGCGGCCATGGCTTCGGCCGACCTGCGCGACCCCTGGTGGGTGCCCGCGCCGCTGGCGGGCGAGCCGGTGGCGCGGCCCATCCGCGTGGCGCTGAGCTTCGATGCCGCCGGCACGCCGGCGAGCCCGCCGGTGCGCGATGCCCTGCGCCGCGCGGCCGACGCGCTCGCGGCCGCCGGCTATGCGGTGGAGGAGCGCGATCCGCCCGGCATGGCGCAGGCAGCCGATCTCTGGAACCGGTTCGTGCACGGCGAGGCGCGCCACCTGATGGCGCCGGCGGTGACCGCCCACGGCGATGCCGGCATCCGCCAGGCCTTCGCCTGGATGCTCGATCAGGCGCCCGAGCTGAGCGCCCTCGAGCTCATGCAGGCCGGCGCCGGCCGGGCCGCGCTGCTGCGATCGATGATGGGCTTCCTCGCCGAGTACCCGCTGGCGCTCTACCCCGTGAGCGCCGAGCTGCCCTTCGAGCAGGGCCTGGACACCCGCAGCCGCGCCGACTTCGAGCGCATCTTCCGCGCGCAGGCGCCCCTGTTCCCGGCTGCCACCCTGGGGCTGCCCGCCCTGTCGGCGCCGGTGGGCATGGCGCAGGGCCTGCCGGTGGGCGTGCAGCTCATGGCCTCGCGCTTTCGCGAAGACCTGCTGCTCGATGCCGCAGAGGTGCTCGAGGCGCGCTTTCCGGGCGCGGGACCGATCGACCCGCGGGCCTGAGCCGAGCGCGGCCGCGCCGCGGACGGCCATGCGCCGGCGCGAGCCGCCGGCCGCGCGCCAGCGTGGGTCAGCGAAATACCGCCGGGCGCTTTTCCAGGAAGGCAGCCACGCCCTCGCGGGCGTTCTCGGTGAGGAACACCGCGCGCACCACCGCGTCTTCCACCGCCAGCCCGGCGTCGGTCACCTCGGGCCCGGCGGCGGCCACGCAGCGCCGGATGCCGGCGATGGCATCGGGGCTGAACCGGGTCACCTCGCGGCCGAGCGCGATGGCCTGATCGAGCACGGATTCGGCCGCAGGCACCACGCGATTGACCAGCCCCATGGCCAGGGCCTCGTCGGCCGGCACCGGGCGCCCGGTGAGCATGAGATCGAGGGCGCGCGAGGGCCCGACCAGCGCCGGCAGGAACTGCGTGCCGGCATAGGCCGGCAGCAGGCCGAGCTTGATCTCGGGCAGCGACACCCGGACATGGGCCGCGGCCACGCGCAGCGTGCAGGCCATGGCCAGCTCCAGCCCGCCGCCATAGGCCAGGCCATTGATCGCCGCCACGCTGACCACCGGCGATCGTGACAGCCGCACCAGCAGCTCGCGGGCCATGGCGCTCTTGTCGAGCCGGGCATCGGGCGGCATGGCCTGGGTCTCGGCCAGATCGGTGCCGGCGCAGAAGGCCTTCTCGCCCTCGCCGGTGATCACCAGCAGTCGCTGGCCGGCAGCGGCCATGTCGCGCAGGCAGCCATCGAGCGCCAGCAGGATCGGCCGGGTGATGGCATTGAGCTTGGCCGGGCGGGTGATGCGGAACACCACGCCGCCCTCGAAGGGCTCGAGGCGGCAGTGGCCCTCGTGGGCGGGCACGGCGGGGGCGTCGGACATGGCGGTCTCAGTGGCTGAGGATCTTGGAAAGGAATTCCTGGGCCCGCGGACCGCGCGGGGTCTCGAAGAACTCGGTCTTGGTGCAGTCCTCGACGATGCGGCCCTGGTCCATGAACACCACCCGGTCGGCCACCTTGCGGGCAAAGCCCATCTCGTGGGTGACCACCATCATGGTCATGCCCTCGCGGGCGAGCTCGACCATCACATCGAGCACCTCGTTGACCATCTCGGGGTCGAGCGCCGAGGTGGGCTCGTCGAAGAGCATCGCGATCGGATCCATGGCCAGCGCGCGGGCGATCGCCACGCGCTGCTGCTGGCCACCCGAGAGCTGGCCCGGAAACTTGGCGGCATGCGCCGACAGCCCCACCCGCTCGAGCAGCTGGCGCCCCTTCTCCAGGGCCTGCCCGGGGCTGCGGCCGAGCACCCGGGTCTGGCCCAGGGTGAGGTTCTCGGTGATGGAGAGATGCGGGAAGAGCTCGAAGTGCTGGAACACCATGCCGATGCGCGAGCGCAGCCTGGGCAGGTTGGTGCCGGGCGCGCCCACCGACACGCCATCGACCCGGATCTCGCCCTTCTGGAAGGGCTCGAGCGCATTGGCGCACTTGATGAGGGTGGACTTGCCCGAGCCGGAGGGCCCGCACACCACCACCACCTCGCCCTTGGCCACCTGCGTGGTGCAGTCGGTGAGCACCTGGAAGTCCCCGTACCACTTGCTGACCTGCTTGAACTCGATCATCGACATCGGCATTCCTCGGGCAAGGGGCGGCGCGCTCAGCGCACGATGGCGATGCGGGCCTGCAGCCGGCGCACCGCCGCCGACAGGGCCGAGCACAGCACGAAGTACACCACCGCCACGAACAGGTACATCTCGACCACCCGGCTGTCGCGCTGGGCCACCTTGCTGGCCGCGCCGACGAAGTCGGTGACATTGAGCAGCGACACCAGCGAGACATCCTGGAACAGGATGATGGTCTGCGTGAGCAGCACCGGCAGCATGTTGCGGAAGGCCTGCGGCAGCACGATCAGGCGCATGGCCTGCCAGTAATCCAGCCCGATGGCGTAGGCGGCGCCGACCTGGCCCTTGGGGATGCTCTGGATGCCGGCGCGCATGATCTCGCAGAAGTACGCCGCCTCGAACATGATGAAGGTGAAGTAGGCCGAGCGCTCGGCGCCGATGCTCGGCGGCCGGTCGGCTCCGGTGAGGGTCTGCAGCAGCACCGGCACCAGGAAGTAGAACCAGAAGATCACCAGCAGCAGCGGCACCGAACGCATCAGGTTCACATAGCCCGCGGCCAGCATCGACAGCGGCCGGAACGACGAGAGCCGGGCCATGGCCAGCAGCGTGCCGAAGAGCACGCCGCCCAGCGCCGCGACCACCGTCAGCTGCACCGTGTACTGCAGGCCCTTGAGCAGGTAGGGCCAGCTGCGCGCCAGGATGTCGAACTCGAGGCCCTGCATCATCGCCCCGAGCCGATGTAGCCGGGCACCGCCACCTTGCGCTCCACCCAGGCCATCACCCGGTTGGCGGTCATGGCGATGACCACATAGACCAGCGTGGCCGCCGCGAAGGCCTCGAAATAGCGGAAGGTGAGCTCACCCATCTCGCGGGTGCGGAAGAACAGTTCGGTGAGGCCGATGGAATAGGCCACCGCGGTGTTCTTGATGAGGTTCATCGTCTCGGAGGTGAGCGGCGGGATGATGATCCGGTAGGCCATGGGCAGCAGCACATGGCGATAGGTCTGCGCCTCGGTCAGGCCGATGGCATAGGCAGCGGCGCGCTGGCCGCGCGGCAGCGACTGGATGCCCGAGCGAACCTGCTCGCTGATGCGCGCGGCGGTGAACAGGCCCAGGCAGACCACCGCGGTGACGAACTGGTGCTCGGTGGGGTCGAGGCTGGTGACCCAGCGCTTCACCGAGGGCACCAGCCCCGGCAGCACGAAGTACCAGACGAAGAACTGGACGATCAGCGGGATGTTGCGGAACAGCTCGACATAGGCGTTGCCGAGCCGCACCAGCCAGGGCCGACCGGTGGTGCGCAGCACGCCGAGCACCGAGCCGAGAAAGAAGGCGATGATCGCCGCGAACAGCGCGGTGGAAAGCGTGAAGGTGAGCCCGCCGGCGA
>JAGWVN010000111.1 GCA_018970865.1 Betaproteobacteria bacterium | reverse complement strand
GGGGTCTGGGGAAGCCGGGATCAGGCAGCCGGCGCAAGCCGCTGCGTGGCCTGCACGAAGCGCTCGAGCCGGGCGCGCGCCGCGCCCGAGGCGATGGTGGCGCGGGCCAGGGCGATGCCCTCGCCGATCGAGGCGGACACCCCGGCGGCATACAGCGCAGCGCCGCTGTTGAAGACGACGATCTCGCGCGGCGTGCCGGGCGTGTCGGCCAGCGCCTCGAGGATCATCTCGCGCGATTCGGTGGCATCGGCCACGCGCAGGCCGCGGTTGGAGACCATGCCCAGGCCGAAGTCCTCGGGATGGATCTCGTACTCGCGGATGGCGCCCTCGCGCAGCTCGCCCACCAGCGTGGCCGCACCCAGCGAGATCTCGTCCATGCCGTCCTTGCCCCAGACCACCAGCGCGTTGCGCGCGCCCAGGCGCTGCAGCACCCGCAGCTGGATGCCGACCAGATCGGGGTGGAACACGCCCATGAGGATGTTGGGCGCGCCGGCCGGATTGGTGAGCGGGCCGAGGATGTTGAAGATGGTGCGCACGCCGAGCTCGCGCCGCACCGGCGCGACATTCTTCATGGCCGGGTGATGATTGGGCGCGAACATGAAGCCGATGCCGGTCTCGCGGATGCACTGCGCCACCTGCTCCGAGCCGAGATCGATGCGCACGCCGAGCGCCTCGAGCACATCGGCGCTGCCCGACTTCGAGGACACGCCGCGGTTGCCATGCTTGGCCACCGTGGCGCCGGCGGCCGCGGCCACGAACATGGACGCGGTGGAGATGTTGAAGGTGTGCGAGCCGTCGCCGCCGGTGCCGACGATGTCGAGAAAGTGGGGCCCGCCATCGACCACCACCGGCGTGGCGAATTCGCGCATGACCTGCGCGGCGGCGGTGATCTCGCCGATGGTCTCCTTCTTGACCCGCAGCCCCACCAGGATGGCGGCGGTCATGGCCGGCGACATCTCGCCGCTCATGATCAGCCGCATGATCTGCAGCATCTCGTCGTGGAAGATCTCGCGGTGCTCGATGCAGCGGGTGAGCGCCTCCTGGGCGGTGATCGTCATGCCGGGGCTCCTTCAGGCACTGAGGAAGTTGCGCAGCAGCGCATGGCCGTGCTCGGTGAGGATGGACTCGGGGTGGAACTGCACGCCTTCCACCGCATGCTCGCGATGGCGCACGCCCATGATCTCGCCATCGGCGGTCTGCGCCGTGATTTCGAGGCAGTCGGGCAGGCTGGCGCGCTCGATGGCCAGCGAGTGGTAGCGGATGACGGTGTAGGGACTGGGCAGCCCCTGGAACACGCCACGACCATCATGCGTGATGGGCGAGGTCTTGCCGTGCATGAGTTCGCGCGCACGCACGATGCGACCGCCGAAGGCCTCGCCGATCGCCTGGTGGCCCAGACACACCCCGAGAATGGGCACGCGGCCGGCGAAGCGCTGCAGCAGCGGCACCGACACGCCCGCCTGCGCCGGCGCGCAGGGGCCGGGTGAGATGACGATGCGCGCCGGCGCCAGGCGCTCGATGTCGTCGAGCGTGACGGCGTCGTTGCGCACGGTGAGCACCTCCTCGCCGAGCTCGCCGAGGTACTGCACCAGGTTGAAGGTGAAGCTGTCGTAGTTGTCGATCATCAGCAGCATGGCGCGCTCCTCACTGCAGCCCGGCCTGGACCAGCTCGGCGGCGCGCAGCACTGCGCGGGCCTTGCTCTCGGTCTCCTGCCATTCGCTCTCGGGCACCGAGTCGGCCACCACGCCGGCGGCGGCCTGCACATAGAGCATGCCGTCCTTGATGACGCCGGTGCGGATGGCGATGGCGAGGTCCAGGTCGCCCAGGAAGGAGATGTAGCCGCAGGCGCCGCCGTAGATGCCGCGCCTGGTGGGCTCGAGCTCGTCGATGATCTCCATGGCGCGGATCTTGGGCGCGCCCGAGAGCGTGCCCGCCGGGAAGGTGGCGCGCAGCACATCGATGGGGCCCATGCCGGGCTTCAGGATGCCCTCGACATTGGACACGATGTGCATGACATGCGAGTACTTCTCGATGGCCATCTGGTCGGTGACCCGCACGCTGCCGGTGCGGGCGATGCGACCGATGTCGTTGCGGGCGAGATCGATGAGCATCACATGCTCGGCGCGCTCCTTGGGGTCGGCAAGCAGTTCGGCGGCCACCGCCTCGTCGCGCTCGGCGGTGCCGGCGCGCGGCCGGGTGCCGGCCAGGGGCCGGATGGTGATGCGATCGCCGTCAGGCAGGCGCTCCTGGCGCACCAGGATCTCGGGCGAGGCGCCCACCACATGGAAGTCGCCGAAGTTGTAGAGATACATGTAGGGCGACGGGTTGATGGTGCGCAGCGCCCGGTACAGCGTGAGCGGCGAGTCGCGGAAGGGCTTGCGCAGCACCTGGCCGACCTGCACCTGCATCATGTCGCCGGCGGCGATGTACTCCTTGGCCTTGAGCACCGCCTCGAGGTACTTCTCGCGCGGGAAGTCGCGCTCGATGGGGGTGTCGACGCTGCCGCCGGCCTCGGGCACATCGACCGGGCGGCGCAGCAGCATGTCGAGCTCGCGCAGGCGCCGGTTGGCCTTCTGGTAGGCCTCGGGCTCGGCGGGATCGGCATACACCATGAGATAGATCTTGCCGGCCAGGTTGTCGACGATGGCCAGCTCCTCGGTGAGCAGCAGCAGGATGTCGGGCACCCCGATGGGGTCGGGCTTGTTCACGCCCGCCAGCCGCGGCTCGATGTGGCGCACGGTGTCATAGGCGAAGTAACCGGCCAGGCCGCCGCAGAAGCGCGGCAGGCCCGGCCGCACCGCCACCTTGAAGCGCTTCTGGTAGGCATCGACGAAGTCGAGCGGGTTGCCCACATGCCGCTCGATGACCTTGCCGTTGCGCACCACCTCGGCGCCGTCAGGCGTGGAGCGCAGCAGGGTGCTGGCCGGCAGCCCGATGAAGGAGTAGCGCCCGAAGCGCTCGCCGCCCACCACCGACTCGAGCAGGAAGCTGTTGGGCTTGTGGGCGAGCTTGAGGTAGAGCGACAGCGGGGTGTCGAGGTCGGCGAAGCGCTCGAGCAGCAGCGGGATCCGGTTGTAGCCCTGGGCGGCGATCGCCTTGAATTCGATTTCGGTCATGCGGGTTCTCCGGTCGGCGGGCCCTTCGGGCCTGGCCGTTGCCCGGCCGATGCGGCCGGACGGTGTTCGGGGGATGCGGGTGGGGCGAGGAGCCCCGGGGGCGGGGGCGCGGCGCGCGGCCGTGCCCGGGGTGCTAGCGGCGCCAGCACCACCAGCGCCAGGAGCGCCAGTGCTGACCGAGGGGAGTGACTCGCAGCGAAGGCATGATGGGCAAGCGCTGGATCGGGGAGGGGGTGTGGGTTGTGCGGCTGGCTAGACGGCAGACACCGCTTCGATGAGACCGGCCGCCTGCAGGAGCGAATCGACTATAGCATCAACATCCAGCCCCTGCACCCCGGCGCCCTCGTTGTAGCCGTAGGGCACCACCAGCACGGTCATGCCGGCGGCGCGCGCGGCCTGGGCGTCATTCAGGGAATCGCCGATGGCCACGGTGAGCGCGGGAGGCGCCCCCAGGCGCGCGGCAGCGTGCAGCAGCGGCCGGGGGTCGGGCTTCTTGTGCGGCAGGGCATCGCCGCCCTGCACGAAGGCGAACCACGGCGCCAGCCCCAGGCGGGCCAGCAGCGGCTCGGCGAAGGCCTGGGGCTTGTTGGTCACGCAGGCCAGGGCCAGCCCGGCCTCGTGCATGGCCTGGAGGCCCTCGCGCACCCCGGGGTAGGCCCGGGCGTGCAGGCCGTTGGTGTCATGGTAGTGGCGCAGGAAAGCGCCCAGCGCCGGCTCGAAGAGCGCCGGGTCGGCGCGGCCGTCGGGGCGGCCGGTGAGCACGCGATGCACCAGCACCTCGGCGCCCTTGCCCACCGCGGCAGCCACCTGCGCGGGATCGAGGACCGGACGGCCGAGATCGGCAAGCATGCGATTGACCGCCTCGGCGAGATCGAGCGCGGTGTCGAGCAGGGTGCCATCGAGATCGATGATCACCGCCCGGGCCGGAAAGCGACGGCCGGCGGCCGCGGCGGACTTCACGCGCGCCCCGGGGCTCAGGCCGCGCGGGCGGCGTCGGCCGCGCCGCGCAGCCGGCCGACCACGCCGGCATAGCCGCCGCCGGGATCGGGCGCGCCGAACACCGCCGAGCCAGCAACGAAGGTGTCGGCGCCAGCGGCCGCCACCTGCGCGATGTTGTCGACCTTGATGCCGCCGTCGACCTCCAGCCAGATCTCCTGCCCGCCCTGCGCCCGCCAGGCGTCGATGCGCTCGCGCACGGCGCGGATCTTGGCCAGCGTGGAGGCGATGAAGGTCTGGCCGCCGTAGCCGGGGTTCACCGACATGAGCAGCACGATGTCGAGCTTGTCCATCACATGGTCGAGCCAGCCCAGCGGGGTGGCCGGATTGAACACCAGGCCTGCCTTGCAGCCGTGATCGCGGATGAGCGCGAGGGTGCGATCGACATGATCGGAGCCCTCGGGATGAAAGGTGATGATGCCGGCCCCGGCCCTGGCGAAGTCGGGGATCAGCCGATCCACCGGCCTGACCATGAGATGGACATCGATGGGAACCGTGGCATGCGGCCGGATGGCCTCGCACACCAGCGGCCCGACGGTGAGGTTGGGCACGAAGTGGTTGTCCATCACATCGAAGTGGATGAGATCGGCGCCGGCGGCCTGGATGGCGCGCACCTCTTCGCCCAGGCGGGCGAAATCGGCCGAGAGCAGGCTGGGAGCGATTCGGTGAGTGACGGACATGGCGGCGGGGTCCCTGGGGCCTGCTTGCGGATAGACTGGCATTCTAGCCATGCGGGCGATTCGACCCGCGGCATCACCCCCGGATCGCCCATGCCCGACCGCCAGTACCGCCTCGAGGTGACGGTGCAGCCCCGTTACCTGCCCGACCAGTCGGATCCATCCGCCGGCCAGTACGCCTTCGCGTACACGGTGCGCATCACCAACGCCGGCACGGTGCCGGCGCAGCTGATCAGCCGGCACTGGGTGATCACCGACGGCAACGGCAAGGTGGTGGAGGTGAAGGGCCTGGGCGTGGTGGGCCACCAGCCGCTGCTGGCGCCGGGCCAGAGCTTCGAGTACACCAGCGGCAGCCAGATCGCCACGCCGGCGGGCTCGATGCACGGCAGCTACTTCTGCGTGGCCGAGGACGGCGAGCGCTTCGAGGCGCCGATCCCGGCGTTCGCGCTGAGCATGCCGCGCACGCTGCACTGAAGCCGACAGGCGCGACGACGGCGCCGCCGCCATGGCCGGCGCGCCGCCCTGCCCCGCGGGCAACGCTCAGCGCTTGCCGCGCATGGTCCACCACACCAGGACCAGCACCAGCGCCAGGACACCGAAAGCCTCGAGGTAGATGACCCACATCCGCACACGCTCCAGAGCTTCCGATTCTATCCCCCGGGGCCGTCCCGCCCGGCGGGCGGCACTGCGCCTGGGCGGGTTGCTCACGGTCGGAGCGCTGGCCGGCTGCGCCCTGGCGCCCGCATCCGCGGCCGGACCCGACCTGAGCCTGGACCCGCTTGATGGCCTTGAGCAGGCCATCGACGCGCAATGCGCGCTGCCCCGGCCGCCCGGTGTCTGGCCGACCCTGTGCGCCCAGTGGCGTGAGGTGCGCAGTGCACCGGCTGCCTGGCTGCGCGAGCGCTTCGAGGTGCGGCCGCTGATCGGCCCTGACGGCGCCACGCGCGGCCTGATCACCGGCTACTTCGAGCCCGAACTCAGCGGCAGCCGCGAGCCCGATCGGCCTGGCCAGGTGCCACTGCTGCAGCGGCCGCCGCCGGGCAGCGCAGTGGCGCGGGCGAGCCGGGCGCAGATCGAGCAAGCCGCGACGCCACCGGCGCCAGTGCTGGTCTGGCTCGACGACCCGGTCGACGCCTACTTCCTGCAGGTGCAGGGCTCGGGGCGGGTGCGGCTGCGCGATGGCGCGGTGATGCGGGTGGGGTTCGCCGGTGACAACGGGCATGCCTATCGCGCCATCGGGCGCGACCTGATCGAGCAGGGCGAACTCGCCGCCGAGGACCTCAGCGCCGCGACGATCGCGGCCTGGCTGCGCGCCGATCCGGCCCGTGGTCGCGCGCTGATGCAGCGCAATCCGCGCTATGTGTTCTTTCGGGAGACCGCGCCGGCGCCGCGCGACGCGCTCGCCGGCCTCGACGGACCGGCCGGCTCGCTCGGCGTGGCGCTCACGCCCTTGCGTTCGGTGGCGGTCGATCCGCGTGCGGTGCCGCTGGGCTCGCTGCTGTGGCTGGAGGCGCAGGACCCGCGCGGCGGGATGCTGCGCCGGGTGGTGGTGGCGCAGGACACCGGGGCGGCGATCATCGGCTCGCCGAGAGCCGATCTGTACTGGGGAACGGGGGCGGCCGCAGGACAGGCCGCCGGCCTGATGAAGCACCCCGGTCGGCTGTGGCTGCTCAGCCCGCGGCCCTGAGACGCCTCGCGGCTACGAGCGCGGCGTGTTTTCCTCGAGGAGCTTCTCGAGACGCTCGCCCGGCACATAGCCCTGCTGCCGCTTGCCGTTGCCGAAGAAGAGCGTGGGCGTGGCCGAGACCGAGAGCTTCTGGGCGAGCTCGCGGACCTTGGCGATCGGGTTGTCACAGTTGCCGGCGTTCGCGGGCACCTTGCCGGAGAGCATGAGCTCGTTCCAGGCGGCCATGCGGTCGGGGGCGCACAGCGCCTTGCGGGCCTTGGTCTCGGAGTCGGCTGCGAGGAAGGCCACCGGGAAGGTGTAGATGGTGACATCCTTGAGCGCGAGCAGTTCCTTGCGCATGGTGCGGCAGTAGCCGCAGTTGGCATCCTCGAACACCGCCACCACGCGACGGCCGTTGCCGACCACCTGCTTGAGCGCCAGGTTCAGCGGCAGGTCGCGAAAGCTGATGGTCTGCAGCTCGTCGACCCGCTCGCGGGTGAGGTTGCGGCCGGCGCGCAGGTCGATCATGGCGCCGTCGACGAAGGCGAACTGGCCCTTCTCGTCGACATAGATGAGGTCGCTGCCCAGGCGGACCTCCCACATGCCGGGCATGGGCGTGCGGCGGACCTCATCGACCTTGTAGCGGCCCTTGAGCCAGGACTCGACCGCGGTGCGGACCGTGGCGGCCTCGCCTGAAGGGGGTGGCGGCGCGCCGGTGGGCGTGGGCGACTGGGCCAGGGCCGGGCCGGCTGCGAACAGCAGCGCGCAGGCAAGCCGACGGGCAAGACGCGGCAGACCGATGAACAGACTCATGGGCATTCCTGGAGAGCGGCTAGGACACCGCGTGGCGGATGAGGCGGCGGCGCAGCCAGGGCGTGCCGGCGACCATGCGCCAGCCGGTTTCGCGCAAGGCGCGCAAGGGCTGAAGCGCGGCCGGCAGGGATGCGGCCGAACTGGCATCGAACAGGCGCTGCAGGCCATCGGTGGCGAAGGCCATGGCCAGCACCGGCTCCCGGCGGGCGCGCTCGTAGCGACGCAGCAGCAGGTGGTCGCCGAGATCGCGGAAGGGCTCGCGGCCGGCGATCACCGAGAGCAGCTCGGCGACATCGCCAAAGCCCAGGTTCAGGCCCTGGCCGGCGAGCGGATGCACCGCATGCGCGGCGTCGCCGAGCAGCAGCGCGCGCGGCGCCACCAGGCGCTCGGCGCGCACCAGACGCAGCGGAAACGCCCGCGCCGGGCCGAGCGGGCACAGGGCGCCGAGAACGCCCTGCGCGGCCTCGGCCACCCGCAACGCGAAGCCTTCGGTGGAGAGGGACAGCAGCTCGTCGGCCAGCGGCTCGGGCGCCGACCACACGATGCTGCAGCGCTCGCCCGGCAGGGGCAGCAGCGCCAGCACGCCATGATCGCCGAACCACTGCCAGGCCTCATCCGCGTGACCGCGCGCGCAGGCGAAGTTGGCGACCACCGCGCGCTGCGGATAGGCCCGCTCGCTCACCGGCATGCCGAGCATGGCGCGCACCGGCGAGCCGGCGCCGTCGGCCGCCACCAGCAGCTTCGCCCGCAGGCAGGTGCCGTCGTCGAGCTCGACCTCGGCCGCCTGGGGGCTGGCGCGGGCCTGCAGCACCTGCGCGGTACGCAGCGTGAGGCCGGAGAAGCCGACCGCCTGATGCAGCGCCCGGGTGAGCTGCCGGCCCTCGAGCACCCAGGCAAGCGCCGGCACGCCGGCCTCGTGGGCGCTGAAGCCGAGCTCGGGCGCGTCGGGCCGGCTGTCGGGGAAGACGCGCATGCGCTGGATGGCGGCCATGCGGGAGGCGTCAAGCGCAGGCCAGACCCGCAGCCGCTCGAGCAGGGCGCGGCTGGCCGGCGAGAGGGCATAGATGCGGGGATCCCAGTCGGCCGGCTCGGGCGGGGACTCGGGCCCCACGAGTGTGACCCGCAGCCCGGCCTGGGCCAGGCCGAGCGCGGCCGCGCAGCCATTGGCGCCGCGGCCGACCACGATGACATCCGAGACGACAGGCGTGCCGCTGGCCGGGGCGTGTTGCATGCAACGATTATAGGCGTGGGGCACACTGGCAGCCGTCCCTGACCCGACGAGCGAGTGCCCGTTACGCCATGAGCCAACTCGACCGCCTCTCGCGCATCCAGTCCATGCTGCGCGCCCGTGGCCTGGTGACCCGCGCCGCGCTGCTCTCGGAGCTGGAGATCTCCTGGCCCACCCTCAAGCGCGATTTCGTCTTCCTGCGGGACCGGCTGAACATGCCGGTGGCGTTCGACCGCGAGGGCGGCGGCTACCGGCTGGGCGTGGCCGAGAACGGCCCCCAGTACGGGCTGCCGGGGCTGTGGTTCAACGCCCAGGAGATCATCGCCCTGCTCACCATGCACCGCCTGCTGCAGGAGCTCGACACGGGCGGCCTGCTCGGCCCGCATGTGGCGCCGCTGATGGACCGGCTGCGGGGGCTGCTCGGCGCATCGCAGGCCAGCGCCGACGAGGTGATCCGGCGGGTGAAGCTGATCCAGGCCCACAACCGACCGGTGGCGCCGCGCTGGTTCGAAGTGATCGGCGGCGCGCTGGTGCAGCGCCAGCGGGTGGAGATCAACTACTTCACGCGCTCGCGCAACGAGCGCAGCCGCCGCGAGATCTCGCCGCAGCGGTTGGTCCACTACCGCAACGCCTGGTATGTGGAAGCGTGGTGCCACCAGAGCGGCGCGGTACGGGTCTTCGCCATGGATGCGATCGAGAATGCCCGGCTGCTCGCGGTGCGGGCGCGGCAGGTGTCGGAGGCGGCGCTCGACCAGGCGGTCGGCGAGGGCTACGGCATCTACCGCGGGAAGGCCAGCCAGTGGGCGCGACTGCGCTTCAGCCCCGACGCCGCGCGCTGGGTGCGCGCCGAGGTCTGGCATCCGCGACAGCAGAGCACCGACCTGCCCGATGGCGGGCTGGAACTGCGCGTGCCCTATGCCGCCACCCCGGAGCTCGAACTCGACATCCTGCGTCATGGCGAACAGGTGGAGGTGCTGGGCCCGCCGGCCCTGCGCGAGCGCATCGCCCGGCGTCTGGCGCAGGCCGCCCGGCTTTACCCCGGACCGGACACCTGAGCTATACTGTGGCCCTTCGCGCGGCGCCCGGCAGGGCCGTGCAGCGTCAGCCCCCCAGGCCAAGTAGCTCAGTTGGTAGAGCAGCGGACTGAAAATCCGCGTGTCGGTGGTTCGATTCCGCCCTTGGCCACCAGCATTCAACGCCCAACCGCCACCGATTGGGCGTTCTCGTTTCAGGGTCCCGCGAGGCCACGCGGTGTCGTGCGGATCTGCGCGAACCCGCGAATCGATCAGCCCTTGCCCGCGCCCCTGGCTCTCGGGAACGGCACGGCCGTGTTTGCCCGGCGCCGCAGCGCCATCGCGGTCCTCGACGCGGCGGCCGGGCGAACACCTGAAGCAGTCGCCCGACGGCTGACCGACAGCAGCGACGCTTCAGCCCGGGCCCGCGCCTCGGCCGACGCGATGACGGCGGGCACCTGGTCGGCCGCAACGGGCCGCGCGAACAGGAATCCCTGGAGGGTCACGCAGCCCAGCATGCGCAGCGCGCGCATCTGCTCGACGGTCTCGACGCCCTCGGCGAGCACCTGCACGCCGAGCGAGCGGCCGAGTGCGACGATGGCGCGGCACACCGCCTCGCCCTCGCGCGAGACACCGAGCTGGCTGACGAAGGCCCGATCGACCTTGAGCTTGGCGATCGGCAGCCGTTTGCTGCAGTCATGGCGGGTGTGTCGCGCACGCGGCTGGCTCGCCGAGGGGAGCCGCAGCAGCGCGCGCCGTCTGGCGCCGGACTGCCGCTGGGTGACCGAAGTCTGCGCGATCGCGCGCGCCGCCGGCACGCGAAAACCGGGCGCCACCGACCGACGGCGGCTGGCGCCGACGCAACGGTCGGGCGCCACCGCAGCCCTGCCATCACCCGGGCCCGATCGACTCCTGGGCGAGCAGCGCAGCAACCCGCAGCTGCAATTGCTGTGGCGACACCTCGGCCGCCACCAGCGCCGGCCCCACCCGCAGCCCGACCTGGCTGAACAGGCCGCGTCGGAACGGCCGCACCATGGCCACGCCATCAGCCACGCGCGAGAAGAAGCTGCCCCAGAGATTGGTGAGGGCCATGGGCACGACCGGCACGGGATGGTTCTGCAGCAGTTTCATCACCCCGCCCTTGAAGGGCGCGAGACGGCCGTCGCGGGTGATGCCGCCCTCGGGGAAGATGGCGAGCAGATCCCCTTCGGCCAGCACCCGCTTGCCCTCGATGAAGGCGCGCTCGTAGGCAGCGGCATCCTCCTTCTGCGGCGCCACCGGGATGGCCTTGCACAGCCGGAACAGCCAGCCCATCACCGGGATGGCGAAGATGCGGTGGTCCATGATGAAGCGGATCGGCCGCGGGCTGGCGGCCATCATGAGCACGGCGTCGACATAGCTCACATGGTTGCAGACCAGGATGGCCGCGCCCGAGACCGGGATGTGCTCCTCACCCCGAACCCGGAAGCGGTAGACGCAATGGGTGAGCAGGAAGGCCATGAAGCGCAGCAGGTACTCCGGCACCAGCAGGAAGATGTAGACCGCGACCACCGCGTTGACCAGGCCCACGATCAGAAAGACCTCGGGAATGCTCAGCCCGGCGCCCAGGAGCAGGCCGGCGCCCAGGCTGCTGACGATCATGAACACCGCGTTGAGGATGTTGTTCGCGGCGATGATGCGCGCCCGGTGCGTGGGCTGGCAGCGGGTCTGGATGAGCGCGTACATCGGCACGCTGAACAGGCCCACGCACAGCGACAGCAGAAAGAGGTCGAGCATCACCCGCCAGTGCGATGCATCGGCCACGAAGGCGCCCAGCCCCTGCAGGCCCGAGGGCGCGAGGCCGCGCGAGGCGAAATACAGGTCCACGGCGAAGACGGTCATGCCGAACGCGCCGAGCGGCACCAGGCCGATGTCGACATGCCGACGGCACAGCCTCTCGCACAGCAGCGCGCCACTGCCCACCCCGAGCGAGAACAGCACCAGCAGCAGGCTGGCTGCCTGCTCGTCGCCATGCAGCACATCGCGGGCAAAGGCCGGGAAGAGCGACAGGAACACCGCGCCGAAGAACCACATCCAGGAGATGCCGAGCATCGAGCGGAAGACCACGATGTTCTCGCTGCCCAGCCTGAGGTTGCGCCAGGTCTCGCTGATCGGATTCCAGTTGATGCGCAGGCCGGGGTCGCTCGCCGGCGAATCGGGCACGGCGGCGGCGGTCAGCCGCCCGATCACCGCCAGCAGCACGCAGGCGCCGGCCGCCAGGCGCGGCCCTTCGCCGGGGATGGCGATGAGCAGGCCGCCAGCGAGCTGTCCGAGCAGGATGGCCACGAAGGTGCCCATCTCGACCATGCCGTTGCCGCCGGTGATCTCACGCTCGCTCAGGTGCTGGGGCAGGTAGGCGTACTTCACCGGCCCGAAGAGCGTGCTGTGCACGCCCATCAGGAACACGCAGGCGAGCAGCACCGGCACATGGCTGGCGATGAAGCCGTAACCGGCCAGCAGCATCACCGCGATCTCGAGGTTCTTCACCCAGCGCATCAGCCGGCCCTTCTCGAGCTTGTCGGCCAGCTGCCCGCTGGTGGCCGAGAGCAGCACGAAGGGCGCGATGAACAGCGCGCCGATCACCAGGCCGGCCATCGCCGGCGGCAGCCAGCTCACCTGCAGCTGGTAGGTGATCATCACCGTGAACGCGAACTTGAAGAGATTGTCGTTGCCGGCCCCGGTGAATTGCGTCCAGAAGAAGGGCGCGAAGCGGCGCTGGCCAAGCAGCGCGAACTGGTTCGGATGGGCGTTGGGGTCGGAGCTCATGGGCGAGTGCCTCGAGGAGCGTGGGGGAAAGCGCCTGTCGACGCGAGGGCGCGACGCCGATCACAGCGCCGGGATCGGAAATCGGGCACACGGTACGCGAGCGCCGTCACCGCCCGTGTCGGAAATCCCGCGGACGGGTCGGATGAACGAGCGGGCGGCGGGTCGCCGTTCATCGGACGACGGTGCGCACCGGGCCGGAGAGGCCCGCGCGCGTCAGCCACGCGAAGACCGAATCGACGGTGACGGTCTCGATGCGGTCGCTGAAGCGCTTGTCGTCGGGGTGATCGTCGAAGGCGATGTTGACCGACGAGACCCGGGCGCCAAGACGCACCAGCGGCCCCAGGCGCAGCACGGTGGGCTCGTAGCCCTTGAACCGCAGCCAGGCCTGGGCGCGTTCGCGGCTGAGGGCGCCGGGCTCCATCGCCAGGGCCAGGGTCTCGATGGCCCACTGGTTGCTCTACCAGCGGCTGCGCCGCCTGGCGCAGGACTTCGCGCAGCAGCACCTGGCCGACCAGAAGCTGCCGCAGTCGGAGCGCTGCCCCTACACGCTGGTCTTCGGCATGCGCAGCTGGCTGTTCGGGGCGTTCA
>JAGWVN010000013.1 GCA_018970865.1 Betaproteobacteria bacterium | reverse complement strand
GTCGCGGGCGATCGCGATCGCCTCGGTTTCGGTGGCGGCCGGGTAGTCGGCCACGCCCGACACCCGGGTGTGCATGTCGGCGCCACCGAGCTCGTCGACGCTCACCTCCTCGCCGGTGGCCGCCTTCACCAGCGGCGGACCGCCCAGGAAGATGGCGCCGGTGCCGCGCACGATCACGCTGTAGTCCGACAGCGCCGGCACATAGGCGCCGCCTGCGGTGCAGTGGCCGAGCACGATGGCCACCTGCGGCACCCCCATCTTCGAGAGCACCGACTGGTTGCGGAAGATGCGGCCCGCGAACTGGCGATCGGCAAAGAGCTGCGACTGCGCGGGCAGAAAGCCGCCGGCGCTGTCACACAGATGCACCACCGGCAAGCGGTTCTCGATGGCGATGTCCATCAGCCGCACGATCTTCTTCACGGTGTGCGGATACCAGGCGCCGCCCTTCACGCTGGCGTCGTCGGCGTGGATGGCCACTTCCCGCCCGGCGACGATGCCGATGCCGGTGACGCAGGCCGCGCCGGGCACCTCGCCGCCCCAGGCCATGTTCGCCGCGAGCGTCGACAGTTCCAGGAAGGGCGTGCCCGGGTCGAGCAGGCGCTCGAGCCGGTCGCGCACGAAGAGCTTGCCCTGACGGGCGAGCCGCTCGCGATCACGCGCCGGGCGTTCGTGGCGGGCGCGCTGTTGCCGCTCGCGCAAGTCGGCGGCGAGCGCGCGGTTGTGCGCGGCATTGGCCAGGAACTCGGCCGAGCGGGTATCCAGCCGGGACTCGATGCGCTTCATGCCGCCTCCGCGCTGGCCAGCACCACCAGCACCGCATCGCGCTCGAAGGCCTGGCCGGGCGACACCCGCACCGACTGCACCACCGCATCGCGCGGGGCGGTGAGCGTGGTCTCGAGCTTCATGCTCTCCATCACCAGCAGGGGCGTGCCGCGCGACACCGCATCACCGACGCCCACCGCCACGCTGACCGCGGTGCCGGGCATGGGCGCGCGCACCGAGTCATCCCCGCCGGCCCGGGCCTCGCCGGCCGCGCGCTCCAGTGGGTGACGCAACCGCAGCTCATGGTTGATGCCGTCGAGGTGGATGAACAGCGTGTCGCCCTGCGTGACCACCACCACCGGCACGGCCTGATCGCCCAGCCGCAGCAGGCCGCTGCCATCGGCCCCGAGGCTGAGCGACACCGGCACCACCTCGCCGAGGGCATGCAGGGCGTGGCCGCCGTGGGCTGTACGGCCCAGCCAGAGTTCGTGTTCGGTCTGGTTCAGCAGGACAGCGTGGCGCATGGGCGATCGGCCTCACAGGGCTCTGGCAAAGGGGGTCGGGCCGGCATCAGTTTCGCCAGGCGCCCATGGCGGCGTGCAGGGCCGGCACCGCGTCGGCCGCCTCGCGCAGCGGCCGGCTGGCAAGGGCCGCCGCGCCCAGCAGGCGCAGCAGGGTGTCGGGCGCGGGCGGTGGCTCGGCGGCGATCTCGGGGTGGGCGTCGAGAAAGCCGGTATGCACCTCGCCCGCCGCGAAGGCCGGATGCGCATTCAGCCGGCGCAGGAAGCCGAGATTGCTGCGGCAACCGAGCAGCACATAGTCGGCGAGCGCGCGCTCGGCCAGCGCGCGGGCCTGCTCGCGATCGGCGCCGGTGACGATCAGCTTGGCGAGCATCGGGTCGAAGGCGGCGGTGACGCTCTGACCCTCGGCCACGCCGGCATCGACGCGCACGCCGGCGAGCTGCGGCGGCCGATGCGCCAGCAGCGGCCCGGTGGTGGGCAGGAAGCCCGCGGCGGGGTCTTCGGCATAGATGCGGTACTCGATGGCGTGACCGCTTGTCCGCACCTGCGACTGGCCGTAGCCAAGCGGCTCGCCCGCCGCGATGCGCAACTGCTCGCGCACCAGGTCGATGCCGGTGACCTGCTCGGTGACCGGGTGCTCCACCTGCAGCCGGGTGTTCATCTCGAGGAAGTAGAACTCGCCGCCCGCGCCGAGGATGAACTCCACCGTGCCGGCGTTGCGGTAGCCGGCGCGCCGGGCGATGCCGGCGGCGGCCTCGCAGATGCGCGCGCGGGTGTCGGCATCGAGCGCGGGCGAGGGGGTTTCCTCGATGATCTTCTGGAAGCGACGCTGCACCGAGCATTCCCGCTCGAGGAGGTGGACCAGGTTGCCGTGGTGATCGCCGAGCACCTGCACCTCGATGTGCCGCGGGTTCTCGACATAGCGTTCCACATAGAGCCGGCCATCGCCGAAGTAGCGGGCCCCCTCGCTGCGCGCGCGTTCGAGCTCCTCGGCCAGCCGTGCGGGCTCGCGCACGATGCGCATGCCCTTGCCGCCGCCGCCCGCCGCGGGCTTGATCAGCAGCGGAAAGCCCACCGCCGCGGCGCGCGCGGCAAAGCTCGCCGGGTGGTCATCCTCGATCGCCGAGGGCGCCACCGGAAAACCCGCCTGCGCCACGAAGGCGCGTGCGCGCACCTTGTCGCCCATGAGCGCGATGGCCTCGGGATCGGGTCCCACGAAGACCAGACCCGCGGCCTGCACCTGCCGCGCGAAGCCGGCGTTCTCGGACAGGAAGCCGTAGCCGGGATGGATGGCCCCGGCGCCCGAGGCGCGCGCCGCCGCCACGATGGCCTCGCCGTCGAGATAGGCACCCACCGGGGTGGCCGAGGCGATCTCGATGGCCTGGTCGGCCATGCGTACCGCGGGTGAATCGCGATCGGCCGCCGCGTGCGCGACCACGCCGCGCAGGCCGAGCGCGCGCAGCGTGCGCAGCACCCGCACGGCGATCTCGCCGCGGTTGGCGACCAGCACGGTGTGGAAGGGCCAGCGGGCGGGCAGCGTGGGCGTCATGGCGGGGAGTCCATCAGGGTGCGGAGGGGGCCGAGCTCAGCGCGCGTCCCGGCTCGCGGCCTCCAGGCGATCGGCCGCCTGTTCGAGCCGGCGCAGCTGCGCCTCCAGGGGCGTGCCCGCAGCCTGCGGCGGCGCCGCTTCGGGGCGTGCGATGCCGCCCCAGAGCAGGCGCAGCATGTCGTCGGCCTCGCGGTCGATGTCGAGCCGGCCGCGGCCGGTGAGGTGGCGCCAGGACAGATGCTCGAGACCCCCGTAGACCATGTCTCGGACCACCCGGGCCGGCACATCGGCGCGCAGCTCGCCCGCGGCCACGCCCTCGGCCAGCACGCCGCCGAGCAGGCCGGTGTAGCGCCGGTTGAGCGCATGGAGCGGCGATGTCGGGTAGTCGTCATGCGCGCGCACCTCGAGGAACACCAGCCGCGCGAGCGGCGTGTCATCGCGCACCGTGCGCAGGTGCCGCCACAGGATGTAGCGCAGCCGGGCGCGGGTGCCCCGGATGCCCGGCAGGTGCTCGGCGTAGTCGGCAAGCAGGCTCTCGTACCAGCCCTCGAGCACCCGTTCGAGCAGCACCCGCTTGCTCTCGAAGTACTTGTAGAGCGTGCCCTCGACCACCCGGGCCCGGGCGGCGATCTCGGCCACGCCCGCGTCGGCATAGCCGCGCTCGCAGAACACCGCTCGCGCGGCGGTGAGGATGTCGCGCTCGCGGCGCTCGCGCGGCAGCCGCACCGGCGCGCGCGCGCGGGCGGCGCGGCTCATGCCGCAGAGCTCCGGAAACGGTGTGCGGCTGATGGGTGAGTGGCGCTCACCCCAGGGCTGGAAACCGCACAAAACCGCGCAGTGAAATGACCCAGAAAGCGCATGTTGCCTGGGCTGATTTGGGTGGCTACCATGAGTGAGTGAAATTCATTTAAGGGCAGGGCAGCAGCCCTGTCAAGCTCGGGAGTCGGCATGGCAGACCACGCATCCCCGCTCGGCGCCACCGCCGATCCCGCCGCGATCTTCAGCGGTCTGAGCGCCGAGGAGCGTGGCGTGCTCGATGCCGCCGACCGCTTCGCCCGCCAGGAGCTCTACCCGCTGGCCCGGCGCATGGATGACGAGGAGTGGTGGCCCGCGCACGCCATGGCGCTGTGCGGCCGCAACGGCTTCTGCGGCGTGACCGTGCCGCCCGAACTCGGCGGGGCCGGCATGGACCTCTTTGCCAGCGCCCTGGTGGCGCAGGCCTTCAGCCGCTGGAACCACGCCTTCGGCCTGAGCTGGATGGCGCACGAGAACCTGTGCCTGAACAACATCCTGCGCAACGCGAACGACGCGCAGCGCGCCCGCTATGTGCCGGGCCTGGCCCGGGGTGAGCTCACCGGTGCGCTCGGCCTCACCGAGCCCGGCGCGGGCTCCGATGCGCTGGGCGCCATGCGCACCACCGCGCGCCGCGAGGGCGACCACTACCTGCTGAACGGCAGCAAGCTCTACATCACCAACGGGCCGGTGGCCGATGTGCTCCTGGTGTACGCCAAGACCGATCCCGGCAAGGGCGCTCAGGGCATCTCGGCCTTCATCGTCGAGAAGGACTTTCCGGGCTTCCGGGTGGCGCAGAAGCTGGTCAAGATGGGCTTTCGAGGCAGCCAGACCGGCGAGCTGGTCTTCGAGGACTGCCGGGTGCCGCTGGCCAACCGGGTTGGCGAAGAAGACCGCGGCGTGCGGGTGCTCATGAGCGGCCTGGATCTGGAGCGCGCGATGGTGTCGCCGATCTGCCTGGGCATTGCCGAGCGCGCCCTGCAGTTGTCGCTGGACCATGCCCGCAGCCGCGAGCAGTTCGGCCAGCCGATCGGCAACTTCCAGATGATCCAGTCCAAGCTCGCCGACATGTATGTGTGGGTGGAGGCCATGCGCCTGTTCACCTACCAGGCCCTGCGCGCCTGCAATCACCTGCAGGAGGGCGCCGGCGGTCGCGGCGAGATCCACAAGATCACCGCCGCCTCGGTGATGTTCGCCGGCAACATGCTCAATCGCGTGCTCGACGAGGCGGTGCAGATCCACGGCGGCACCGGCTACATCTGGGAGTCCGAGATCAACCGGCTCTACCGGGCCAACAAGCTGCTCGAGATCGGCGCCGGCACTACGGAAGTGCGCAAGATGATCATCAGCGGCGAACTGCTGCGTGGCTGAGGCTCGCATGGACACCGCCCTTCCCCCCTCCGGCGTCGGCGTCACCCTGGAAGACCTCTGGGCGGCGCCCACGGTCTATCGGCCCGACCTCTATGCCGGCGCCACGGTGATCGTCTCGGGCGGCGGCTCGGGCATCGGCCGCGCCATCGCGCTGCTCTTCGCCCGGCTGGGCGCGCGGGTGGTGATCTGCGGGCGCACTGCCGAGCGGCTCGAGACCGTGGCGGGCTTCGCGCGCGAGCGCGGCGCCACCATGATCGGCGTGACCGCCAACATCCGCGAGCCCGATCAGGTGGGCGCGCTCTTTGCGCGCTGCGCGGCCGAGTTCGGCCTGCCCGACATCCTCGTCAACAACGCCGGCGGCCAGTTTCCCAAGCCCGCCATCGACTTCTCCATCAACGGCTGGAACGCGGTCATCGCCGGCAACCTCAATGGCACCTGGTACATGATGCAGGCCGCCGCGCAGCGCTGGCGCGATGCCGGCCGCGGCGGCAGCATCGTCAACATCGTGGCGCCCACCGAGCGCGGCCTGCCGGGCATCGCCCACACCGTGGCCGCGCGCGCCGGGGTCATCGGCGTGTCGCGCACGGTGGCGGTGGAGTGGGCGCCGCTGGGCATCCGCGTGAACTGCGTGTCGCCCGGCCTGATCGGCACCGAGGGCCTGGCGGTCTATCCGCCCGAGGCCGCGAAGGAGTGGCCCAGGGCCAATCCCATGAAGCGCTGGGGATCGCCCTGGGACATCGCCCAGGCCTGCGCCTGGATCGCCGGGCCGGCGGGCAACTTCGTCACCGGCGAGGTCTGCACGGTCGATGGTGGCGGGCGGCTGTGGGGCGAGCTCTGGACGGCCGGCCGGCCGCCGTGGTTCCAGACCTGAGCGGCAGCGCTGCGCGACTGCGGCGCACCTGACGCGGATCATCAGGCCTTCGGGGAGCAGGGGCTTCATTGACGCCTCATGCTGCGCGCTGAGGATGGCGACTTCAGGTTCATTCGCCGAGACACCGGCGGCTCTCCCCATGCAAGCAGTCTTTTGTCGGATGCGCCCCTGCGCGATCGGATGCCTACGGCGTTGCCCGCGTCGCATGCTCGGGTTCCTCATCACCATGCTGCTGCTGGGATGCGGTGGCGGGGGCGGGAGTGGGTCGGGTTCTGCCGCCGACCTCGCGCCGGTAGGATCGGTCCAGTCGGGCAATCCGATGACGCCGGCCGCGACTCCTCCCGCCACCCCTCCCGCCACCCCACCGCCCGCCAGCGTCGTCGTTCCCGCGCCAGTGCTCAGCTTCAACGACACCGGGGTGAGCCTTTCCGACGGGATCACCAGCAATGGCCGATGGTCGGTTACTTCGCCCCTCGACGGTCTGGGTTGGGAGTACTCGCTCGACCTGGGGCGCAGCTGGACCCGGGGCGAAGGCGCCAGCTTTGACGTGGTGGGTGATGGCCGCAAGTCGATCTGGGTTCGGACCTTCGATCAGTTCGGAAACCGCTCCGAGATCGTCATGACCGCCTGCACGCTGGACACCATGCCGCCCGCGCCGCCGCGCATCGAGGTCGGTCAGACCGGAGGGCTCCCGGTCATCCGCATCGACGGCCTCGAGCCCATGGCCGTCTGGGAGTATTCCCTCGATGAGGGGGCCACCTGGAATCCCGGTCGCGACACTACCCTGGCGTTCGCGGGCAACGCCCTGCGGCGCGTCTGGTGGCGACAGCGGGATGCGGCCGGCAATCCCTCGACCCCCGTGCTGACGCCGATCGACGATGCCGGATCCGCGGGGTGGATCGAAGCCTCGGGAGCCGCGCTCGCGCCGAGCGCGTTGCCGGCCTGGCAGGGCAATCTGGTGCTGCATGGCGAGATCTTCCGCACCGACACCGACTTCATTCGATTCGACGTGCCCGTCGGGCAACGGTTGCGGGGGCTTCGGCTCGTGCACTACGCTTCTGCCGACGCCGTTGCGTTCTACGCGCTGCAGCGCGGCCCGGTCTTCGATGCCGGCACCGATGTGCAGCGGATGCTGTCCTGGAAGCATCTTGGGCCCCAGGACCTGCAGACCAACCTGATCTCGGCCCTCGCGTCGCAGTCGCTCGGCGATGGGCCTCATGTGCTGTGGGTGAACCAGACCGGCGTCGACCGGACCGTCTACGCGATCGAGATCGAGATCGGTCCACGCTGAGCCGTTCCGCTCCTGCGAGCGGCTTCCACAAGCTCCCCGAGGACCTGCGGCACCTCGAACAGGGCGGCATTCCGGTAGCTGGCGACCCGCTCACGCCACTCGGGCAACCGGGACAGGAGCAGGTCGACGCCCGCGCGAAGATGGGCAAGGCCGGGCAGAACGATACCCAGACCCTGTTCGCCGATCCAGACGGTGTTCCACCGCTCCTGCGGCATGGTCCAGGCATTGCTGACTGTGACCACCGGCAGGCCGCAGTGCAGGGCCTCGCTGAGGGAGCCCGGACCAGGCTTGCCCACGAACCAGTCGGCAAGCCGCAGCCAGCGCGCGACATCCTCGGTGTAGCCCACGATCGCCCGTGGCGCCTGGGCGGGCAGCGCGCGCAAAGCGGTGGCGAGCCGCTCGTTGCGCCCGCAGAGGATGATCAGCGGGCGATCGCCAAGGTCGCGGGCGATGCGCTTCATCGTCACCGAGCCCTCGCCGCCGAACATCACCACGCCCACTGGAATTCCTGGCTGGAATCCGAGCGAATGCCGCGTGGCCTCGCGGTCCGTCTCCGGCTCCTCGTGAAAGGAGGGCCGCAGCAGCATCCCCGAAACGCGGTGGACGCGCTGCCTGTCGATGCCCTGCGCGAGTGCCTGGTCGACCGCCTTGTCGGTGCCGCAGATGAGGTGCTGTGTGGCATCCGGCTCGACCCAGAAGTGGGGAGGGAAATCGGCGAGATCGGTCATCACCGTCACGAAGGGTGCGTCAGTGCAGGCTTTCTTGACGCTCTCTCCGAGCGCCCGATTGAAATTCGGCACGAGTGACACGACGAGGTCGGCTGGCGAGGCCCGCCAGTGCTGGCACAGGCGGCCGACGAGATGGGGGTGAGCGGCCCGGATCATCGCCTGCAGCATCCGAAGCTCCTGGCGCAGCCCGAGGGTGAATCCGGTGGCAAGCCGCTTGTTGTAGTAGGCCTCTGGCGGAAAGCCGGTGAGGCGGCGAAACCAGGCCTCCGGGTCGAGCACGGCGAACAGGTCGACCAGCTGCACCTGCCAGCGAGGATGGGTCCGGGCCAGCGCCGCCTCCAGGGCCATGGCCGCTGCGCGGTGTCCCCCGCCCGCATTGAAGTAGACCAGCGCCACCCGGGTGCGCGCACCGTCCTCCCGTGAAGACGCTGAGCGTGCAGGACCTGACGGATCTGTCGCGGGGGTACCCGCTTGTTTCTGATCGTGGATTCGGTTCATGGCCGGCCTTCCTGGTGCGCGAACGCCGGGCGAAGGTTCGGCATCGTGCGTGACAGGGCCATGAATCACGCCGGCAGGCGTCATGATCCGGCAAACGCGCGGCGCTAAAACCCTCCTCAGGCAAACGTCTTGAGGAGAGAACGCGGTGTCGAGTAAACCATCCATTCAGATGCTGCTGTCGGCAGCTCGGTGGGGCGCAGGCGCCCTTGCGATAGCGTTGTTTCAACCCTTGGCCGTCCTGGCCCAGCAGGAGCATCCGGCGACGCTGGCTGGCCACGCGGTGCTGCCGGCCCAGAGCTATCTCGATGCGCCGGCCGATGCGCCCGCGGATCTGCGCAACCCGGGCAAGTACACCTCCGGCCGTCGCGTCGAAGCGCTCGGGTCGGTCATGGGCAAGTCGGCCGATCGCGAAACCGGCATCGGTCTGCCGCTGCGCGGGCAGCCGCGCCAGGGTCACTCGGGCATCAAGCGCATGCCGGATGGAACCTTCTGGATCCTGACCGACAACGGGTTCGGATCCCGGGCCAACTCGCCGGACTCGATGCTCTACCTCAATCACTACCGCATCGACTGGACTTCGGGCCGTTGGGAGCCGCTGGCCACCATCTTCCTGCACGATCCCGATCGGAAGGTACCGTTCCGGATCGTTCACGAGTCGACCAGCAAGCGTTACCTGACCGGCGCCGACCTGGATCTCGAGGGCTTCCAGTTCGTCGGCGACCACATCTGGATCGGCGACGAGTTCGGCCCCTACCTGATCAAGACGGACCGCACGGGTCGGGTGCTGGCGGTCTTTGACACGATGGCCGACGGCAAGCCTGTGCGTTCCCCCGACCACTGGCAGGTGCAGTCCCCGGCCGCACCGGGGGCGACCTACGCGAATGTCAATCTGCGTCGCTCCAAGGGCTTCGAAGGGCTGGCCGCTTCGCGTGACGGTCGCTTCCTCTACGCGCTGCTCGAGGGGCCGCTATGGGATGCCGAGCGCAAGGACTGGGAGCAGGTCGAGGGCAGGGAGGCGTCGCGCATCCTCGAGTTCGATGTGGCCGCAGAGCGCTGGACCGGTCGGCACTGGTTCTACCCGTTTGAACACCGCGGCCACGCGATCGGCGACTTCAACATGACCGATGCCTCTCACGGCCTGGTGATCGAGCGCGACAATGGCGAGGGCACGGCCGACAAGGCCTGCCCGGTGGGCGCACCCGCCACCCGGTGCTTCCCGGACCTGGCCCGCTTCAAGAGGGTCTATCGGATCGCGTTCGGTGATGCCGAGGTTGGCAAGGCCGTGCGCAAGATCGGATACATCGACCTGATGCGCATCCTCGATCCGGCTCGCAAGGCGCGCAAGCCGCTCAATGATGGCGTGCTGACCTTCCCGTTCTTCACGATCGAGAACGTCGACATCGTCGACGCGCGGCACATCGTGGTGGGCAATGACAACAACCTGCCCTTCTCGAGCAGCCGCGACCCGAATCGCGCCGATGACAACGAACTGATCCTGCTCGAGGTCGAGAGCCTGCTGAACGCCCGCTGAGGCGCCTCGATTCCCACCGGGCGCGGTGCGCCGCGCCGGCAATCCCTTCAACTACAAGGCATCCCCATGTCACGTGCTGCTGATCGCCGTACCTTCATCCTTGCCACCGGTGGTGCGGTGGCCACGGTGCTGGCTTCCTCCCTGCCGGGTTGTTCGGACGTTTCACCGCCTCGCGCGGAGTTTCGCTACGGCGTGGCGAGCGGCGATCCGCTCGCCGATCGCGTGATCCTCTGGACCCATGCGCGTGTCCCGGACTCCACCAGCAGCGTCAGTCTGCGCTGGCAGGTTGCAACCGATCAGGACTTCGCGAACATCGTCCGACAGGGTCTGGCGACGGCAAGCGCAGATACCGGCTTCACCGTGAAGGTGGATGCCGACGGTCTGTCCCAGGGCGTTTCCTACTTCTATCGCTTCATCGATGCGGGCGGAGCGCAGTCGGCAGTCGGGCAGACCCGGACCTTGCCGCGCGATGACGCGACGAGCGTCAAGTTCGCGATCTTTTCCTGTTCGCTCTACTCCGAGGGCTACTTCAACGCCTACGACGGCGCGGCGAAATCCGATGCCCAGTATGCGCTGCACCTCGGCGACTACATCTACGAATACGGTGCCGAGCCGACCAAGTACGGCAACGCCGACGCCGCCAAGCTCGGCCGCGTCACGGCACCCGCGACCGAGATCGTCTCGCTCGAGGACTACCGGACAAGGTATGCGACCTACCGGGCCGATCCGGCCCTGCAGGCCGTCCACGCGAAGCTACCCTTCATTGCCATCTGGGACGATCACGAGTTCGCCAACAACGCCTGGGTGAATGGCGCAGAGAACCACAAGGCCAGCCAGGGCGACTGGTCTGCCCGCAAGGCGAACGCCGCCCGCGCCTGGCACGAGTGGCTGCCCACCCGCACCGATGCGTCCGGCAATCTGCTGAAGATCTACCGTCGATTCGACTTCGGACGCCTGCTCACGCTCCACATGCTCGATACCCGCATCGAGGGTCGCGACCAGCAGTACGATGGATTCGGTGATGCCGACGGGGGAGTTGCCCGGTATGTCCAGGCATTCTCGGGTGGCGCGGATGCGTCCAGGCGCATGATGAGCGCCGCCCAGCAGACCTGGCTGCTCGACGGGATCAGGGCATCTGCGGCTGCCTGGCAGGTGCTCGGCAATCAGGACATCATGGCCCGGATGTGGATGCCCGCCAGCGTTCTGCAAGCTCAGAACGCGGCCTTCGCCAACCCCTCTGCGGCCAACCAGCAGGCGGTCTCGAAGGCGATCAGCGACTATCTTGCTGCCAAGGCCACCCGTTTCGCGGCGGGAGCGGGAGCCCTCAGCCCGACGCAGACCGCGTTGCTGAACCCCCAGGTCAACCCGCGACTTCCCTACAATCTCGACGCCTGGGATGGCTACCCGAGTCAGCGCGAGGCGATTCTTCAGGCGGTCAAGGCGGCCGGCAAGCGCCTCGTCACCGTGTCGGGCGACTCGCACAATGCCTGGTTTGCCAACCTCACCTCGCTTGCCGGCGAGCGGATCGGGTGGGAGTTTGCCGGCAGTTCGGTGACCTCGCCGGGCTTCGAGAGCGTGGGGCTGGGCACACTGGCCCCGGTGCTCGACGGCTCGGTCTCTGTCGCGCAGCTCGGCAGCGCCGCGGTGGGGGCGGGCCTCGGTCTGGTCGACGACCTGCTGTGGGCGGACACAACCCGGCGGGGCTGGCTTGCCCTCACGGTGACCGCCAGCAGTGTGAAGGCTGATTACCTGTTCGTTGACACCGTCAAGGCGCAGACCTACGCCGCATCGGTCGGACGCTCCGTGACCGTGCAGGCCGCCGGCACGGTTGCGATGAGCTGACCGTCGCCACGCTGCGCGGCCTGCCGCTCGCGCAGCTCGCGGCCGCTGCCCAGCACCACCGGGCTGAGGTGGCCGCCGCCATCCACCGGAATCTCGGCGCCGTTCACGAAGGCCGCTTCGGGGCTGCACAGGAAGGCCACCACGCTGGCGATCTCGGCCGGCTCGCCGGTGCGGCGTGCCGGCGTCAGCGCCACCGCGTCGTTCAGCACCGCGGGCGGCATGCCCAGCACCGCGGGCGTGCCGATCAGCCCGGGCAGCACCGCATTGCAGGTGATGCCGTGGCGGGCATGCTCGAGCACCACCGTGCGGGTCAGGCCGAGCAGCCCGGCCTTGCTCGCGGAGTAGCCGGCCTGGTAGTAGAGCCCGCCAAGCGCCGCCACCGACGAGATGTTCACGATCCGGCCCCAGCGGCGCTCGACCATGCCGGGCAGGAGCGCCTGCGTCAGGTGGAACGGCCCGCTCAGGTTGACCGCGAGCTCGCGCTCCCAGCCGGCCGCGCTCATGCGGGTGAGAGCGGCAATGTGGCCGGTCAGGCCGGCATTGTTGACCAGGCAGTCGATCGGTCCGAGCGCGGCCTGCAGCGCGGCGAGCGCCTGCGCCACCGACCCGGGGTCGGCGACATCGCCGACGGCGCTCGCGCAGCGCGCGCCGCTCTCGCGCACCGCGGCCTCGGTCTGGCTCAGGGCTTCCCGGGCCGCGGCAAGGTCCATCAGCGCCACTGCGGCGCCCTCGGCGCCGAGCCGCAGCGCGATCGCCCGGCCGATGCCCCCGCCCGCGCCGGTGACCAGCGCCACCCGGCCGGCGAGCCGGCCCCCGGCTGCGGCGCTCATGCCCGCTTGCCGCCGGTCTTGAGCAGGCGCCGGCCGAGTTGCGACAGGTGCACCTGATCGGGCCCGTCGCCGATGCGGATGAAGCGCGCGTACACATAGGCCTGGGGCAGGAAGGTGTCCTGCGACACGCCGGCCGCGCCGTGCAGCTGGATGGCCCGGTCGATGACCCGCGCCGCCATGGTGGGCACCACGATCTTGGCCGCGCCGATCAGATCGAGCGCGGCCTTGTTGCCCTCGCGGTCCATCTTGTCGGCGGCGCGCAGGGTGAGCAGCCGGGCCTGTTCGATCTCGCAGAAGGAATGCGCGATGTCTTCGCGCACCGAGCCGTGCTCGCCCAGCGTCATGCCGAAGGCCACCCGGCTGTTGGCGCGGGCGATCATCATCTCGAGGGCGCGCTGCGCGCAGCCGATCAGGCGCATGCAGTGGTGGATGCGCCCCGGGCCGAGCCGGCCCTGCGCGATCTCGAAGCCGCGACCCTCGCCGAGGATCATGTTGGAAGCCGGCACCCGCACATTCTCGTAGACCACCTCGGGGTGACCGCCGGGGCCGTCGTCATAGCCGAAGGCATGCATGTCGCGCACGATGCGCACCCCGGGGGTGTCGCGCGGCACCAGGATCATCGACTGCTGGCGGTGCTTCTCGGGATGGTCGGGCGCCGTCTTGCCCATGACGATGAGGATCCGGCAGTCCTCGTTCATGGCGCCCGAGGTGTACCACTTGCGGCCGTTGATCACATAGTGGTCGCCGTCGCGCACGATGCTGCAGCGGATGTTGGTGGCATCGCTGCTGGCCACCTCGGGCTCGGTCATCGAGAAGCCCGAGCGGATCTCGCCGGCCAGCAGCGGCTCGAGCCACTGCGCCTTCTGCTCGGCATTGCCGAACTGCGCGAGCAGCTCCATGTTGCCCACATCCGGCGCCGAGCAGTTGAAGACCTCGGGCGCCCACAGCACCCGTCCCATGATCTCCTTGATGGGCGCGTACTCGAGGTTGCTCAGGCCGGGGCCGTGCTCGCCGGTGAGAAAGAGGTTCCACAGGCCCTCGGCGCGCGCCTTGCGCTTGAGCTCCTGCATCAGCGGCGGCGTGCGGTAGCGGCTGTCGGCCTTGACCTGCGCGCTGTACTCCATTTCCACCGGCATGACATGCCGTTCCATGAAGTCGCGGACGCGGTGCTGCAGTTCGATTGATCGGGCGCTGTGTTCGAATTCCATGGCGAAGGGCTCCTGGCGATGGGCGCCGCGCTGGGCTGCGGCGCAGGCGGTCAGTGTGCCCCGGATGCCGGGCGCGGCGCCCGGGCGAGGGGGTGGATTCGGTCCGCGCGCGCCAGGCGTGCGGGCCGCTGACCAGGGTGTCAGTGGCAGGCAGGAGGCGACCGGCCCGGGCTGGCGACTCAGCCCCGCTGCGCCGCCAGCACCTCCACCCGCACGCTCTCGGTGAGCTCGGCCTTGAGCGCCGCGAAGGCCGGGGTGGTCTTGATCGAGTAGTGGCGTGGATGGGCGAGCTCCACCGGCCGGTCGAGCTTGATGCGCCCTGGCCGGGCGCTCATCACCACCACGCGGCCGGCCATGAACACCGCCTCGTCGATGTCGTGGGTGACGAAGAGCACGGTCTTGCGCTCGGCCTCCCAGATGCCGAGCAGCAGCTCCTGCATCAGCTCGCGGGTCTGGTGGTCGAGCGCGCCGAAGGGCTCGTCCATCAGCAGGATGCGCGGGTTGTTGGCCAGCGCCCGCGCGATGGCGGTGCGCTGCTGCATGCCGCCCGAGAGCTGCTTCGGGTAGTGGTGCTCGAAACCCGCCAGCCCCACCTTCGCGATGAAGCCCTGGGCGATCTCGCGCTGCTGCGCGCGCGGCAGGCCGCGCTCGCGCAGCCCGAAGCAGACATTGTCGAGCACATCGAGCCACGGGAAGAGCGTGTAGCTCTGGAACACCATGCCGCGGTCGGCGCCCGGGCCGGTGATGCGCGCGCCGTCGAGCAGCACCTCGCCCGCGGTGGGATGGTCGAGCCCGGCGACGATGCGCAGCAGCGTGCTCTTGCCGCAGCCGCTGGGCCCGAGGATGGTGACGAAGTCGTTCTCGGCCACGCTGAGGCTGGTGGCCTGCAGCGCGAGCGTGCCGCCGCCCGCGCCCGCGAAGCGCCGCTCCACGCCGGCGATCTGCAGCACCGCGCTCATGGCGCGCGCACCGGCGTGAGGGCGCCGCGGCCGTGGTGGGTGGCCATGCTCATCGGCCCAGCGCCGCCCACGGAAACAGCCGGCGGTTGAGCGCCTTGAAGAGCAGGTCGCTCAGCAGGCCGATCAGCCCGATGACGATGATGCCGAAGATGATCTGGTCGGTGGCGAGCAGCGCCTGGCTGTCGGTGATCATGTGGCCGATGCCGCTGGAGGCGCCGATCAGCTCGGCCACGATCACATAGGTCCAGGCCCAGCCCAGCACCATGCGCAGGGTCTCGGCGATCTCGGGCGCCGCGCCGGGCAGCAGCACGCGGCCGATCAGGCCGCGGTCGCTCACGCCGAGCGTGTAGGCCGCCTCGACCAGATCGCGCCGGGTGTTGCCCACCGTGACCGCGATCATGAGCACCAGCTGGAAGAAGCTGCCGATGAAGATCAGCGCCAGCTTCTGCGCCTCGCCGATGCCCGCCCACAGGATGAGCAGCGGGATGAAGGCGCTTGCCGGCAGGTAGCGGGCGAAGCTCACGAAGGGCTCGAAGAAGGCCTCGATGGGCTTGTAGGCGCCCATCAGCACCCCCAGGGGCAGGGCGAGCGCGGCGGCGATGAGGAAGCCGCCCACCACCCGCCACACCGTCATGCCGATGTCCTTGGCGAAGCCCATCTCGGTGAGCAGGGTCCAGCCGCTGCGCACCATGGTGATCGGGTCGGCGAGGAAGGTCTTCTGGACATGGCCGCCCAGCGTGGCCACCGCCCAGACGGCCACGAAGAGCACGAAGAAGCTCACCCCGAGCGCGACGCGCGCGCCCGGGCTGACCGGTGTGAGCGGCTTCAGGGCCATGCCGGTGGAGCCGCGTTACTTGATGAAGCGGGTGTCGGCCAGTCGGCTCAGATCGGGAATCTGGCGGATGATGCCGGCGGCCAGGAGCAGGTCAGCGGCTTCCTTGCTGAAGGCGGCGTGCTCGCCGGCGAAGAACTTCTGGTTGGCGGCGCGATCCTGCCAGCGCAGGAAGGACTGGCTCTTCTCGAACTGTTCGCCGGTCTGCTTCACATCGGCACCCATGATCTCGAAGCTCTTCTTGGGATCGGCCTTGATCATGTCGAGAGCGTCGAAGTAGGCGTTGGCCAGGGCCTGCGCGGCCTTGGGGTTCTCGGCCAGGAACTTCGGCGTGCAGCCGAAGGTGTCCATCACCATCGGGTAGTCGAGCGTGGTGGCGATGATGCGGCCGGCCTCGGGCTTGGCGCGCACCGCGCTGAGGAAGGGCTCGTAGGTCATGGCCGCGTCGAGATTGGCGGTGCCGGCGATCATGGCGTTGGCCGCGGCCTGCGGCTCGAGGTTGACGATGTTCACATCCTTGAGGCTCAGGCCGTTCTTGCTGAGCATCCAGGCCAGGGTGAAGTAGGGCGCGGTGCCGGGCGCGCTGGCGGCCACGGTCTTGCCCTTGAGGTCCTTGATGCTCTGGATGCCGGGCTTCACCACCATGCCGTCGGCGCCGAAGCTCTTGTCGAGCTGGAAGATCTGGGTGGTGGCCACGCCGTTGGCGTTCCAGACGATCCAGGTCTCCACCGTGGTGGCCGCGCACTGGATGTCACCCGAGGCGATCGCGAGGTGGCGGTCCTTCTGGGGGATCTTCTTCAGCGAGACATCCAGACCGTGCTTGCGGAACAGCCCGGCCTCCTTGGCCAGGGTGAGCGGCGCGAAACCCGTCCAGCCGGACAGGCCGACGGCGACCTTGGTCTCCTGGGCCTGGGCGGTGACGCACAGGGCGGCGAGGGCGAGGGCGAGCAGCGGGCGTTTCATGAGGACTCCTGGGGGTGGTTGGCGGCGGGGGCGGCGCAAAGCCGGTGAGTGTGTGCAGATCGGGCGACCCGCGCAAGTTCGGGGGATTGCGCGCTACACCGCCTGCAGCAGCGCGGCCCTGGGCGGACCGCCGCCCCAGCTCAGGTCGGCTTCGATGCGGCCCTGGCGCAGACGCAGGCCCGCCACGGGGGCGCCAGCGCCGGCGCCCAGCCGCAGCGAGACCCTGTCGCCCTCGGCGCGGGCCTGGGTGCGGCCGCCCGCGGGCAGCCCGACCGGCGCCGCGCCGTCGATGCGCCACTCGATCTCGAGCCTCTGGAATCGCTGCTGGATCGACAGCACCAGGGTCGCGTCACGCTCGCCGGCGAGGCGGCCGCGCCAGGCGCCCTCGAAGGCGGCGGGCACCACCCAGCGATGCAGCCGGCTCTCGCGACGCAGGCCCACCGGCTTGCCCGGTGCGGGCAGGGTGAGACTCCTGTCGGGCAGCCAGTCGGCCATGTCCCAGTCGTGGGAAACCACCCGCGTGCCCGGCGCCATGCGCAGCAGCCGCGGCCGCAGCGCGAGATTGACCTCGGGCAGCAGGTAGAGCGTAACCACCGAGTAGGGCGCGAGGTCGGTGTCGAAGAGATCCTGGGCCACGAAGCGGGCCAGCGCCTGGACGCCGGCCTGTTCGGCCAGCTGGCGCGACAGCGCCACCAGGCGCTCGTCGAGCTCCACCCCCAGGCCCGGCACGCCGTGACGGCTGGCGGCGGTGATCACCACCCGGCCGTCCCCGCTGCCCAGGTCGACCAGGCGGTCGCCGGGGCCCACGCCGGCCAGGGCCAGCATGGCATCGACCACGCTCTGCGGGGTCTGCACATAGGGCACCTCCTCGGTGACCCGGGGAATGCCCACCGGCAGGGCGCCGTCGGCCGCGCTGGCCGGCGCCGCGGCAATGCCGGCCGATCCTGCGGCATCGGGCGATCCGGCCCCACCCGGCCGGCCCGGCGCGGCGCAGCCCGTGGCCAGCGCGCCGGCCGCTCCGAGCAGCGCGAGCCGCCGCCGTCGGTTCATCGGAATCGCGCGATCAGCGCGTCGGCGGCGCGCGCCAGCAGGCCGACATCGGAGCCCACCGCCACGAACTGCGCGCCCAGCGAGAGCCAGTGCTTCGCATCGGGTTCGGAGGAGGTCAGGATGCCCGGGGCCTTGCCGGCGGCGCGGATGCGGCGGATGCCGTCGTCGATGCGGGCCATCACCTCGGGGTTGGCGCGCTCGCCCACGAAGCCGAAGGAGGCGTGCAGGTCGGCCGGTCCGATGAAGATGCCGTCCACGCCGTCGACCGCGGCAATCGCCTCGATCTGGTCGAGCGCCTCGCGGGTCTCGACCTGGACGAGCAGGCACAGCTCCTCCTCGGCGCGGCGCGCGTAGTCGGCCACCCGGCCGAAGCGGGTGGCGCGGGTGGTGCCGCCCACCCCGCGCACGCCACGCGGCGGATAGCGCATGGCCTCGACCGCGGCGCGCGCCTCGGCGGCGTCGGCGATCTGCGGAATCATCAGGGTGAGGGCGCCGATGTCGAGGAAGCGCTTGACCGCGACGAAGTCGTTCCAGGGGATGCGCACCACCGGGTGCGAGGCATAGGCGCTGGCTGCCTGCAGTTCGGCCAGCACGGTCTCGATGTCGGCCGGGGTGTGCTCGGTGTCGATCAGCAGCCAGTCGAAGCCGGCGCCGGCGATGACCTCGACGGCATAGGGCGAGGGCAGGCTGGCCCAAAGGCCGATCGGGGCGCGGCCCTCCGTGAGGGCCTTCTTGAAGGGGTTGTGCGGCAGTTGCATGGCGGCTCCGGTGCGCGGGTGCGGGCCGCCCGGGGCCGCCCGCCCGGGCGGCGGGCGCGAAACCCGACAGGGCGCAAGGTTACCGCGCGGGCCGGGCGGCCCGCCGGGTCGTGGCAACATGGCGGCCTTGCGATGCGCGCCATCGCCCCCATCTCGTCTCGATTCCCATCGGACAGTCAACACCCCCGCGGAGCCGCCCATGGTCGACACCACCCTCGAAACCTTCCAGGCCGACGTCATCGACGCCTCGATGCAGGTCCCCGTGCTGGTGGATTTCTGGGCACCCTGGTGCGGTCCCTGCAAGTCGCTCGGTCCGCTGCTCGAGAAGCTCGAGCAGAGCTATCAGGGCCGCTTCAAGCTGGTCAAGGTGAACACCGACGAGCAGCAGCAGCTCGCCGGCCACTTCCGCATCAAGTCCATCCCCACGGTGTTCGCCATCGTGGGCGGGCGGCCGGTCGACCAGTTCCAGGGCGCGCTGCCCGAGGGCAAGCTGCGCGAGTTCATCGACCGTCTCATGCCCAACCCGGCCGAGATCGAGTTCGACGCGGCCATGCAGGCCCTGCAGGCAGGCGACAAGGACACCGGCGTGGGTCACCTCAAGAAGGCGATCGCGCTCGACCCTTCCTTCGATGACGCGCGCCTGGCCTATGCGCAGGTGCTGCTGCAGGACGAGGAGCCGGCCGCCGCGCAGGCGCAGCTCGCGGCGCTCTCGCCGCAGGCAGCCCAGGATCCGCAGGTGCAGGCCCTGGCCGAGCAGGCCCGGCTGATGATCGAGGAGAACCGCCTGCCGCCCATGCCGCAGCTCGATGCCCGCATCGCCGCCAACCCGGCCGACCTGCAGGCCCGCCTCGAGCTCGCCCAGCACTGCATCGCCCACAAGGCCTGGGAGCCGGCGCTCGAGCAGCTGCTCGAGATCGTGCGCCGCGACCGCCAGTTCGGGGACGATGTCGGCCGCAAGACCATGCTGCAGGTGTTCGAGCTGGCCTCCGCGCAGCCGCAGCTGGTCTCGGGCTGGCGGCGCAGGCTGAGCACCGCCCTGAACTGACCGGGGGCCACGCCGCCCCCACGGGCGCTTCTGAGACAATCCTGTCCATGCTGCCCGACCAGATCGATTCCCTCTCGGCCCTGTTCCGCGACGCGGCGGCGGCCATCATCCACGCCCGCGCCGGCGAGCTCGGCGACCAGACCCTGCCGGTGCCCGCGGTCACGCTCGAGCGGCCCAAGCAGGCCGCGCACGGCGACCTTGCCTGCAATCTCGCCATGCAGCTTGCCCGGCCGCTGCGCCTGAATCCGCGCGCGCTCGCCGAAGACCTGGTGCGCCGGGTGGCCGAGCGCGATGCCTCCGAAGACGGCGCCGGCCTGATCGCCGGCCTGGAGATCGCCGGGCCGGGCTTCATCAACATCCGGCTGTCGGCCTCGGCGCGGCTTGCGCCGGTGGCCGCGGTGCTGCGCGAGGGCGAGGGCTTCGGCCGCAACCGCCGCGGGCAGGGCCGACCCGCCCTCGTGGAGTTCGTGTCGGCCAACCCCACCGGGCCGCTGCATGTCGGCCACGGCCGGCAGGGCGCGCTGGGCGACGCGCTCTCGGCGCTGCTCGAGGCCAATGGCTGGGCGGTGAGCCGCGAGTTCTACTACAACGACGCCGGGGCCCAGATCGCGAACCTCGCCCTCTCGGTGCAGGCCCGCGCCCGCGGCATCGAGCCCACCGACGAGCGCTTCCCGGCCGATGGCTACAGGGGCGACTACATCGCCGACATCGCCCGCGACTACCTTGCCCGGCGCACGGTGTCAGCCGAGCGCATCGAGCCGGTCACCGCCGCCGGCGACCCCGACGATCTCGATGCGGTGCGCCGCTTCGCGGTGGCCTACCTGCGCAACGAACAGGACCGCGACCTGCGGGCCTTCGGCGTGCGCTTCGACAACTACTTCCTCGAGTCCTCGCTCTACGCCGATGGCCGGGTCGAGGCCGCCGTGGGCCGGCTGGTGGCTGCCGGCAAGACCTTCGAGGAGGGCGGCGCGCTGTGGCTGCGCACCACCGGGTATGGCGACGACAAGGACCGCGTCATGCGCAAGTCCGACGGCGGCTACACCTACTTCGTGCCCGACATCGCCTACCACGTCACCAAGTGGGAGCGCGGCTTCGCGCGGGCGATCAATGTCCAGGGCTCGGACCACCACGGCACCATCGCGCGGGTCCGCGCCGGTCTGCAGGCCCTGGGCGCCGGCATCCCCGAGGGCTACCCCGACTATGTGCTGCACAAGATGGTCACCGTCATGCGCGGCGGGGCCGAGGTCAAGATCTCCAAGCGCGCCGGCGGCTATGTCACCCTGCGCGACCTGATCGAGTGGAGTGGCGGCGCCGAATCGCAGGCCGGCGCCGGCCGGGCCGCCGAGGACATCATCGCCCGCGGCCGCGACGCGGTGCGCTTCTTTCTCATCTCGCGCAAGGCCGACAGCGAGTTCGTCTTCGATGTCGACCTGGCCCTGGCCCAGACCGACGAGAACCCGGTCTACTACGTGCAGTACGCGCATGCCCGCATCTGCTCGGTGCTGGCCGCCTCGGCCGAGCGCGGCGGCCCGGGCGAGCCCGAGGTGCTGGCCGCCCTGGCCGCTTCGGCCGACCCGGCGACGCTGCTGGCGCCGCTGCAGGGCGCGCGCGAGCTGGCGCTGGCTGCCCGGCTGGCCGGCTTCCCGGCGCTGATCGCGCAGGCGGCCGATGAACTCTCGCCGCACTCGGTGGCCTTCTACCTCAAGGATTTGGCCGCCGATCTGCACAGTTACTACAATGCCGAGCGGTTCCTCGTCGACGATCCCGCGCTGCGGCTGGCGCGCCTGGCCCTGCTGCTGGCCACCCGGCAGGTGCTTCGCAACGGGCTGGCGCTGATCGGCGTGTCGGCCCCCGAAAGGATGTGATGATCACCCTTCCTGGCATCGGTCCCCGGGCTCAGCGCGGCGGCACCCTGGCGGGGCTCCTGATCGGGCTGGTGCTCGGCCTGGGGGTGGCGGTCGCGGTGGCGCTGTTCGTCACGCACGGCTCGCTGCCCTTCGTCAACAAGGTGGGCCGCCCGGGTGATCGCATCGAGCCCAAGGGCGGTGGCGCGCCGCCCGACCCCAACAAGCCGCTGCAGGGCAAGGACCGGACGGTAGCCCCGCCCCCCGATGCGGCGCCGGCGGCCGAGGGCAAGCCGGCCGAGACGAAAGCCGCCGAGCCCAGGACCGACGAACCCAAGGCCGAGGACACCGGCAAGTCGGCCGCCGAGCCGGCGCCCGAGCGCGCGGCCTATCTGCTGCAGGCGGGCTCGTTCAAGACCGTGGACGATGCCGAGGCCCAGCGGGCCCGGCTGGCGCTGCTGGGCTACGAAGCCCGCGTGCTCAGCGCCGATGTCAACGGTCAGACGGTGTACCGGGTGCGTCTCGGGCCGTTCGGCAAGGTCGATGATGTGAATCAGGCCAAGTCCCGTCTGGCCGACAACGGCATCGAATCGGCGGTCATGCGTCAGCGTTGAAGGAGTCAGTCATGTCGATCCATCATCCGGCCACCCGCCGCTTCCTGAAGACCCTTGCCGGCAGTCTCGCCGCCGTGTCGGCCGCGCCGCTGCTCGCCTCCGCGCCCCCGCGCGAGGGCGTCGACTACCGCGTGATGCAGCCCACCCAGCCCACCGATGCCGGCAACAAGCTCGAGGTGCTCGAGTTCTTCTGGTACGGCTGCCCGCACTGCTTCGCGCTCGAGGCCCCGCTCAACGAGTGGCGCCGCAAGCTGCCCGCCGATGTCGCCTTCCGCAAGGTGCATGTGGCCCTCGGCCCGTCGTGGGCGCCGCACCAGCAGCTCTATTACACGCTCGAGGCCATGGGCAAGACGGCCGAGCTCGACGAGAAGGTCTTCGCGGCCATCCACCTCGAGCGCCAGTCGCTCGACAAGCCCGAGCGCATGGCCGAGTTCGTGTCCCGCCATGGCGTCGATCGCAAGGCCTTCACCGACACCTTCGAGTCGTTCTCGGTCAAGACCCGCATGCGCAAGGCCACCCAGCAGGCAGGCGCCTGGGGCCTGGACGGCGTGCCCGGCATCGGGGTGAACGGCCGCTACTACACCGCGCCCTCGATGGCGCGGGGCAACACCCAGGCGCTGCAGGTGGTCGATCACCTGCTCGATCTGGAGCGCAAGGCGCGCAAGTAAGCGCCGGCTCACGCCGTGGTTGCGCGCGTCTTCATCACCGGCGCCTCCAGCGGCATCGGCGAGGCCCTGGCCCGCGAATACCGGCGCCGGCATCCGCAGGCCCTCCTTGGCCTGTCGGCCCGCCGCCCCGATGAACTCGCGCGGGTGGCGGTCGCCGTGGGTGGTCCGGTGCTCAGCCTGCCGGCCGATGTCGCCGACCGCGCCGCGCTGGCCGACGCCGCGCAGCGCTTCCTCGCGCAGGCTGGTCCGCCCGAGGTGGTGGTGGCCAATGCCGGCATCAGCGCCGGCACGCGGGGCGGCGAGCCGGGCGACGCCGAGGTGGTCGAGCGCATCCTTCGGGTGAATGTGGTCGGTCTGGTCGACACCTTCGCGCCCTTCCTGCCGGCGATGCGCGCGGCCGGCACCGGCAGGCTGGTGGGCATCGCCAGCGTGGCCGGCGTGCGCGGCCTGCCCGGGGCGGGCGGCTACAGCGCCTCCAAGGCGGCGGTGATCGCCTATCTCGAGAGCCTGCGGGTCGAGCTGCGCGGCAGCGGGCTGTCGGTGGTGACCATCGCGCCTGGCTTCATCCGCACGCCCATGACCGCGAGCAACCGCTATCCCATGCCCTTCCTCACCGAGGTCGATGCCTTCGCCGCGCGGGCGGTCGATGCCATCGCCGCCGGCCGGGCCTTCGCCGTGCTGCCCTGGCAGATGGCCTGGGTGGCGCGGCTGCTTCGGATGATGCCGCCGGCGCTCTTCGACCGCGCCTTCGCGCGCGCGCCGCGCAAGGCGAGGCCATGAGCCCGGCCACGGCCGACCCGGCGGCTGGCGCGACGCCGGCGCAGCCCGCGGTCGCGATGCCAGGGGCCGCGCCGCCCGCAGAGACGCTGCCCGCAGAGGCGCTGCCCGTGGATGCGCTCGGCCGGCCGGTGCCGCCTGCCGGCGATGCGCCACGCATCGTCTCGCTGGTGCCCTCGATCACCGAACTGCTGCACGAGCTCGGGCTGGGCGAGCGGGTGGTCGGCCGCACCGGCTTCTGCATCCACCCGGCGCCGGCGGTGCGCGCGGCTGCCAAGGTGGGCGGCACCAAGGATGTCGACCTCGACGCGGTGCGCGCGCTCGCGCCCACCCATGTCATCGTCAACATCGACGAGAACCGGCGCGAGGACTACGAGGCGCTGTCGCGCTGCGTGCCGCAGGTGATCGTCACCCATCCCGTGCAGGTCGAGGACAACCTCGGGCTCTATCATCTGCTGGGCACGGTCTTTCATCGCGGCGCCCGGGCGCAGGTCCTGGCGCGCGAGCTGCGCGCCGAGCTTGCGGCCTGCGCGCCGCTCGCCGCGGGTCCGACCCGGCCGGTGCTCTACCTGATCTGGCGCGAGCCCTGGATGACCGTCGGGCCCGAAACCTATGTGGCCCGCATGCTCGCGCAGGTCGGCCTGCGGGCCGTGGCCCCCGACTCGCCGCGGCGCTATCCCGAGGTCGATCTGGGCGCGCCCGGGCTGCATCCCGCGCCCGAGGCGGTGCTGCTCTCGAGCGAGCCCTATCGCTTCCGCGAACGGCACTGCCGCGAAGTGGCCGCGCTGCCCGGCTGGCAGGGCGTGCCGGTGCGGCTGATCGATGGCGAGATGGTGTCGTGGTATGGCTCGCGCGCCATCCAGGGCCTGCGGTATCTGCGGCAGTGGCGCGAGTCGCTCGAGCAGGCCTTCAGGGAGAAGACCGGACCATGAGCGCCCGCGTTCTCATGCTGGCCGTGCTGCTGCTGGCGGGCTGCGCCACCGGCCCGGCGCCCATCCGCACGGTCGAGCCGGGGGGCGGCGCGCGACCGACGCCACGCCCGTCCGCTGGCGCACCCGGCGCACCCGTCACACCCGTCGCGCCTTCGGCGCCGGCCCCTGGCGCGCGCCGCGGCGGTGGCTTCTACCTTGATGACGGCCCGGGTCAGGGCGCGCCCGCCGACCCCGACAGCGTGCCCGATGCCGTGCCGCGCCTCGAGCCGGTCAATCCCCGCAACAGCCGACCCTATGTGGTCTTCGAACGCCAGTATGTGCCGATGACGCGGCTGGAGCCCTTTCGCGAGCGCGGCATCGCCAGCTGGTACGGGCGGCGCTATCACGGCCAGTCCACCTCCAGCGGCGAACCCTACGACATGCACGCCATGACGGCGGCGCACACCATCCTGCCCATCCCGAGCTATGCCCGGGTCACCAATCTGGCCAACGGCCGCAGCGTGGTGGTGCGGGTCAATGACCGCGGTCCCTTCCTGCATGGCCGGGTGATCGACCTCTCCTGGACCGCGGCGGCGCGGCTGGGCTATGTGCAGGCCGGCAGCGCCGAGGTGGAGGTGGAGCTCATCCACGATCCCGAGGCCTTCCGCGCCGCCGGCCCGCGGTCGGCGCCGTTGGCCGCGGCGCCTCCCGCGGGGGTGCCGCCAGCGCCGCCCCCCGCGCCCGCTGCGACACCGGCATCCGCGCCACCGGCGCCTGCCGCGTCCGCCCAGCCGGCGGCCGGGATGCCGGCCCGGCTCACCATCGAGACCCTGATCGTTCAGACCGGTGGCGCGAGCGCCGCTGCCGTGGCTGCCGCGCCTGCGGCGGCAAGCACCGCGCCACCCACCGCCGCCTCGGCGACTGTCGCGGCGGGCATCTGGCTGCAGCTCGGCGCCTTCTCGCAGCAGGAGCGCGCGCTCGCGGCCCGCGAGCGGGCTGCGCCGCTGCTGGGGCTGTCCCCTGCGCAGATGCCGCTGCAGCCCGCAGGCGCGCTCTGGCGCGTGCTGGCGGGCCCCTACGCCAGCCGCGGCGACGCGGTCAGCGCCGCCGAGCGGCTGCGTCAGGGCACTGACCTTCAGCCCATCCCGATCACGGTGGGTCCCTGAGCGGCAGGCTCATCGCCAGCCGGTAGAGCGCCTCGCGCGGGGCGCCGCTGATCTCGTGCGCGAGCCGCGCCGCGCGCGCCGGCGGCAGTTCGGCGGCCAGCAGCGTCAGCAGCCGGCGGGTCTGCGCGTCAATGGCTGCCGCCCCGGGCTCCCCCTCGGCCGCATCGGCCGCCGGCGCCTGCGCCAGCGCGAGCACGAACTCGCCGCGCTGGCGGTGCGGCCCGGCCGTCAGCCAGGCTGGCGCCTGGTCCAGCGGCATGAGCGCGATCTCCTCGTGCAGCTTGGTGAGCTCGCGGCCGATGACCACGCCGCGCTGCCCGCCGTAGTGCGCGAGCAGGTCGTCCACCAGCTCGACGATGCGGTGCGGCGCCTCGTACAGCACCAGCGCCGCGCCCACGCCATCGGCCGCGGCGGCGAGTGCCGCGAGCCGCTCCCGGCGCGCGCGGGCGCGGCTGGGCAGAAAGCCCTCGAAGAGCACCGGCCCGTCGGCCAGGCCCGCCGCCGAGAGCAGGGTGATGACCGCGCTGGGCCCGGGCACCGGCACCACCGAGTGACCGGCCGCGCGCACCGCCGCCACCACCCGCGCGCCGGGATCGCTGATGGCCGGCGTGCCGGCATCGCTCACCAGCGCCACCGAGCGGCCCTGCGCGAGCAGCGCGACGATCGCCTCGGCGGCCTGCGCCTCGTTGTGGGCGCGCGCGCCGATCAGCCGCGCCGACGACCCGACATGGGCCAGCAGCACGCGCGTGACACGGGTGTCTTCGGCGGCCACCACATCGACCTCGCACAGGATCTGCGCGGCCCTCGGGCTTAGGTCCGACAGGTGACCGATCGGTGTTGCCACCACATACAATCCGGGCGCCATGGCCAAGCCTTCCAGGTATGTCGCGGTCTCGCCGACGCAACGCGCCGGCAGCCTGGCCGAGGCGCAGGCCCTCGATTATCTCCGCTCCCGCGGGCTGCGCCTGATCGAGACCAACGTCCGCCTGCGCTGCGGCGAGATCGATCTCATCATGGTCCACGAGGGGCACTGCGTTTTCGTCGAGGTGCGCCAGCGCAGCAGCGCGCGCTTCGGCGGCGCGGCCGCCAGCGTCGGCGCGCGCAAGCAGGCCCGGCTGCGCGCTGCCGCGCAGGCCTGGCTGCAGCATCGCCTCGGCGCGCGGCCCTGGCCACCGCTGCGATTCGATGTGGTGGCCATCGAGGGCGGGCATCTTCACTGGCTGCCCGGGGCGTTCTGACACGGCCGCTGGCTATAATCCGCCGCATGAGTCTTGCCGCGCGCATCGCCGCCCACTTCGAAGACAGCGCGCGGCTCAAGCTCGCCTGCGTCGAATCCCTCGCCGGCCCGATCGCGCGCGCGGTCGAGCTCTCCGTGGCGGCGCTGGCTGCCGATCGCAAGATCATGGCCTGCGGCAACGGCGGCTCGGCGGCCGATGCCCAGCACCTGGCCGCCGAACTGGTCGGCCGCTTCGAGCGCGAGCGTCCCGAGCTCGCCGCCATCGCGCTCACCACCGACTCCTCCATCCTCACCGCGGTGGCCAATGACTACCGCTTCGACGAGGTCTTCGCCCGCCAGGTGCGCGCGCTCGGTCAGGCCGGTGATGTGCTGGTGGCCATCTCCACCAGCGGCAACTCGGCCAATGTGCTGGCCGCGGTGCAGGCGGCCCGCGAGCGCGGCATCCGCGTGATCGCGCTCACCGGCCGCGGCGGCGGGCGCATGGCCGGCCTGCTGGGCGAGCAGGATGCGCATCTTTGCGTGCCGCACGACCGCACCATGCGCATCCAGGAGGTGCACCTGCTCATCGTGCATTGCCTGTGCGATGGCATCGATGCCGCGCTGCTCGGCGATGATGGCAGCCTGTCCTGACCGTTCCCGCGCGCCGGGCCCGCCGCCCCGGGCCCTGTCCTGAATCCGATTCCGGAGATCCCGTCATGAACCGATCCCCCACCCGCCTCCGCGTTCCCGCGCCCGGTCGCGTGCCGCACCGGGCCGCCGCCCTGATCGCCTCGTTGTGCGCCGCCGGCCTGCTCGCCGGCTGCATGCCGCTCGCCCTCACGGGCATGGCCACCGCCGCGCTGGTGGCTTCCGATCGCCGCACCCTCGGCGCGCAGACCGAAGACCAGAGCATCGAGCTCAAGGGCAACACCGCGCTCGCCGAGAAGCTGCCGGCCGCCAAGGGCGTGTCCATCACCAGCTACAACCGCAAGGTCCTGCTGACCGGCCAGGTGCCCGATGCCGACACCAAGACGCGGGCGGCCCGTCTCGTGGGCGAGCTGCCCAATGTGCGCGGCGTCGAGAACGAGATCACCGTGGCCGCGCGCACCGGGGTTGGCTCGTATGCCAGCGATGTCGGCCTGACCACCCGCGTGAAGGCCGCGATGATCGGTGTGAAGGATCTACCCGCCGACAATGTGAAGGTGGTGAGCGAGGCCGGCGTGGTCTACCTCATGGGCCTGGTGTCGCGCGCCGAAGGTGATCTTGCCGCCAAGACCGCCGCCCGGGTCTCCGGCGTGACGCGGGTGGTGACGGTCTTCGAATACCTCCCCTGAGCCGGTTCAGTCGGGGTGGATGCCGGTGGCCACCAGAAACCGCGACACCATGTTGTAGGCGGCCACCACCGCCACCAGCTCCACGGTCTGGCGTTCGCCCAGCTGCGCCCGCACCTTCTCGAAGGTGTCGTCGGCCACCTGCACCGAGCGGGTCATCTCGATGACCAGGCCGAGCGCGGCCCGTTCGCGCTCGGCAAACAGGGCGTCGTCGGCGCGGGCCGCGTCCGGGTCGCGCAGGGCCTGCGCCTGCGCCGGCGTGCCGCCGGCCTTCAGGAACAGCGGCGCGTGCTGCACGAACTCGTACTCGGCGCCGTTGATCACCGCCACCACGCACATCGCCAGCTCGCGCAGCATCGGGTCGACGATCAGCCCGGTGCGCACCGCGCCGAGGAAGGTGTTCCAGCCCGCAGCCAGCGGCGGGCTGTGCAGCAGCATGCGGTCCAGGGCGATCAGCTCGCCGCCGCGACGCGCGCGGATGGCATCGACCACCTCGGCCGGTTCGGCGAGATCGGCGGGCACATAGGGGATGCGGGGCATGCGGGACTTTCTGCGTTGCGGTTCCGGTTGACGGGGCGGCGTCGCGGGCCGGGCCGGCTGGCTCAGGGCGCCCAGCCGCCCGAGAAGGAGATCGCCTGGCCGGCGAAGAAGTTGACCTCGCTGCTGGCCAGGAACACCGCGAAGAGCGCGTCTTCCTGGGGCGTGGCCAGGCGGCCCGCCGGCACCTCGCGGGCGAGCCGCGCCTGGAAGGCGGGCAGGGCCTGCACCTCGGGCCCGTAGTACATCGGGTTCTCGACGAAGTTCTGCGCGATCAGGTTCACCTGCACATTGCGCGGCGCGACCTCCACGCCCACCGCCCGCACGAAGGAAGCCTGAGCCCCGCGCGCCGAGGCGTAGGTGGCGGTGCGCTTCTGGCCGCGCAGCGCGGTGGCGCTGCCCATCACCACGATCTTCCCGGCGCGCCGCTCGAGCATCTGCGGCAGCGCGGCGCGGCACAGGCCGGGCAGCGGGTCGACGATGTGGGCGAACACATGGCGGAACTCGGCATCGCTGATCTGGTCGGCGGGGGTGGAGGGGGCCGGCACGCCGAGATTGGCGATCACCACATCGACCTGGCCGGCCTCGCGCACCGCGGCTTCGCCCGCCGCGCCCGAGTCCATGGGACGCTGGTCGGCGATCACCACCGCGCCATGGGCGGCGAAGGTCTCGCACAGCACCGGACCCATGAATTCCGCAGCCAGGGTGATGAGCACCCGCTTGCCGGCCAGGCTGTCGCCGATTCTGGTCATGTGCGTGTCTCCGCGTTGGACTGGCCGCGAGTATCGCACCGCGGATCGAGGGCATGGCCGCTGTGGCAGACTTTCGAGATGCCCGACCCCTCTTCGATCGATGCCGCCGACGCCGCGGCGCCGGTGCCCGTGTACCTGATCTCGCCCTCCAGCGCGGTGCCGGCCGATGCGCCGCTGCAGCGCAGCCTGGCGGCGCTGCGCGCCGCCGGCTTCAGCCCGGTGCTCGATCGCGGCGCGCTGCGCACCCACCAGCGCTTCGCCGGCACCGACGCCCAGCGCGCCGCCGCGTTCGGTCGCGCCGCCGCCCAGCCGGCGCGCGCGGTGATGATCACCCGCGGCGGCTATGGCCTCACCCGGTTGCTGCCACTGCTCGACTTCGCCGCGCTGGCCCGCGCCGACAAGCAGTGGATCGGCTACTCGGACTTCACCGCCTTTCAGCTCGCCATGCTGGCGCGCGCTGGCGCGGTCACCTGGACGGGGCCGGCGCTGCTCGACGACTTCGCCGTGCCCGAGGGCGCCGAGCCCGATGAGACCACCGTGGGCGCGCTGCACGATGCCCTTGCCGGCCGCGCCGAACTGCTCGGCTTTCGCGCCGCCGGGGCCAGCGGCGTGGATGTGCGCGGCACGCTCTGGGGCGGCAACCTCAGTCTGGTCTGCGCCCTGCTGGGCACGCCGTGGTTTCCGCAGGTTCGCGGCGGCATCCTGTACCTCGAGGAGGTCAGCGAGCATCCCTATCGGGTGGAACGCATGCTCGGCCAGCTGCTGCAGGCCGGCGTGCTCGATGCGCAGGCGGCGGTGCTGATCGGCCATGTCAACCGCTACACGCTCGTGCCGCGCGATGCCGGCTTCGACATGCCGGCGGTGCTGCGCCGGCTGCGCGGCCTGACCCGCACGCCCATCCTCACCGGCCTGCCGGTGGGCCACGACAGTCCCAAGCTCACCCTGCCCCACGGCGCGACCGTGGGCCTGGCCACCGAGGGCCGTCAGGCCTGGCTGGTGATGCCCGGCCACTGATCCCCGCGCTGCGCCGTCCGCCTAGTTCGCTGCTGCCCCCAACGCCGCCTGCCTCGTCGCCCATGACCCCTGCCGCACCCCTCGACCCTGCCGTCCACCCCGAGCCCCTCTGGCGGCCGGGCCCCGAGCGCATCGCGCGCGCCGGCATCACCCGCTTCATGCGCTGGCTGGCCGCGGAGCGCGGCCGGCGTTTCGACGATTACGAGTCGCTCTGGCAGTGGTCGGTCGACGATCTCGAGGGCTTCTGGGCCAGCCTCTGGGACTTCTGCGGCGTGATCTCGCACAGTCCGTACACCCGGGTGCTGGCCGAGCGCGAGATGCCCCATGCGCGCTGGTTCCCGGGCGCCACCCTCAACTACGCCGAGCACATGCTCGCCCACGCCCGTCGCCCCGATGCCGACACCCGGCTGGCGCTGGTGTTCCAGTCTGAGCTGCGCCCGCGCACCGAGATCACCTGGGCGCGGCTGGCCGGCGATGTCGGCGCGCTCACCGCCACCCTGGCGGGCCTCGGCGTGGCCCGTGGCGACCGGGTGGTGGGTTACCTGCCCAACATCCCCGAGTCGGCGGTGTCGATGCTGGCCACTGTCAGCCTGGGCGCGATCTGGTCGGGCTGCTCGCCCGACATGGGCCCCACCAGCGTGCTCGACCGCTTCCGGCAGATCGAACCGGTGGTGCTGATCGCGGTCGACGGCTATCGCTACGGCGGCAGGGACTTCGACCGGCGCGACACCCTGAACGAACTGGTGGCGCAACTGCCCAGCCTGCGCGCGGTGATCCTGGTGCCGGCGCTGCAGCCCGAGGCGCAGCCCGTGCCCATCGAGCCGCCCGGCCAGACCGGCCGTCGCGTGCCGGTGCAGTCCTGGGCGCAGGCGCTCGCGCAGCCGGCTGCGCCGCGCTTCGAGGCGCTGCCCTTCGACCACCCGCTGTGGATCGTCTACTCCTCCGGTACCACCGGCATGCCCAAGCCGATCGTGCACGGCCATGGCGGCACGGTGCTCGAGACCCTCAAGAGCTGCCTGGTGCATCTCGATGTCGGCGAGGACGACCGCTTCTTCTGGTACTCGTCCACCAACTGGATCATGTGGAACCTGTGGGTGTCCACGCTGATGACCGGCTGCACCGCCATCCAGTTCGACGGCAACCCCGGCCACCCCGACATCGGCACGCTCTGGCGACTCGCCGAGCGCGAGCGCATCAGCTTCTTCGGCGTGAGCCCGGCCTTCATCTCGCTCAACATGAAGGCCGGTTTCTCGCCGCGCCAGCAGTTCGATCTGTCGGCCATGCGCAGCCTGGGCGCCACCGGCTCGCCGCTCACCGAGGAGGCCTACCAGTGGGTCTACCGCGAGGTGGGCGCCGACCTGATGCTGGCCTCGATCTCCGGCGGCACCGACCCCGGCGCGGCCTTCCTCACCGCCTGCCCGATCCTGCCGGTGCGCGCCGGCGAGATGCAGTGTCGCGGCCTGGGCATCGACCTGCAGGCCTATGGCGACGACGGCAAGCCGCGCATCGGCGAGGTGGGCGAGCTGGTGTGCGCGAAGCCCATGCCCTCGATGCCGCTGTACTTCTGGAACGACCCCGACGGCCGGCGCTACTTCGAGAGCTACTTCGACACCTTCCCGGGCCCGCCGAATGTCTGGCGGCACGGCGACTGGCTGCGGCTGGTGCGTCGGCCCGAGTCGGTGACCGGCCTGGTCTACGGCCGCTCCGACTCCACCATCAATCGCCACGGCATCCGCATGGGCACCAGCGAGCTCTATCGCGTGGTGGAGGACTTCGACGCGGTGATCGATTCGCTGGTGATCGACCTGGAGTACCTGGGCCGCGAGTCGTACATGGCCCTGTTCGTCGTGCTGCGTCAGCCCGCGCCCGAGGTGCCTGCCGAGTTGAAGGCGGCGCTGCTCTCGGCGATCCGCACCCGGTTGTCGGCCCGCCATGTGCCCAACGATGTCTTCGCGATCCCGGATGTGCCCCGCACCATCTCCGGCAAGAAGATGGAAGTGCCGGTCAAGCGCATCCTCCTCGGCCATCCCGCGGCCAAGGTGGCCAACCGCGATTCCATGGCCAATCCGGCCAGCATCGACTGGTTCGTAGCCTTCGCGCAGGCGCGCCAGACGGGGGCCGGGGGCCCTCCCGCGTAGCCCAAGCCTGTCTGCGTAGAATGCCGCCACCCCAGACACCCTTTCAGGAGATGCATCCATGATCCGCAGAGCAGCCATCGTCGCTCCCGCCCGCACCGGCATCGGCGCCTTCGGTGGCGCCTTGCGCAGCGTGCCGGTCGAGGAGCTCGGCGCCACCGTGGCCAGGGCCGTGGTGGCGCGCAGCGGCATCGATCCGGCGCTGATCGAGGATGTGGTCTTCGCGCAGTCCTACGCCAACGGCGAGACGCCCTGCGTGGGCCGCTGGGTGGCGCTGCAGGCGGGCTTTCCGGTGTCGGTGCCGGGCATGCAGCTCGACCGCCGCTGCGGCGGCGGCCTGCAGGCGATCGCCACCGCGGCCATGATGGTGCAGAGCGGCGTGGCCGATGTGGTGATGGCCGGCGGCGTCGAGAGCATGAGCAACATCGAGTACTACACCACCGGCATGCGCTGGGGCACGCGCGCCGGCTCGGTGAGCTTCCACGACCGCCTCGACCGCGCCCGCGAGCGCTCGCAGCCGGAGTCCCGCTTCGGGCGCATCTCCGGCATGATCGAGACCGCCGAGAACCTCGCTCGCGAATACGCGATTCCCCGCGAGGAAGCCGACGCCTTCTCGGCGCGCAGCCACCAGCGCGCGGCAGCGGCATGGGCCGCCGGCCGCTTCGATGCCGAGGTGGTGCCGGTGATGATCCCGCAGCGCAAGGGCGATCCGGTCGCCTTCGCGCGCGACGAAGGCATCCGGGCCGACACCACCCCCGAGACGCTCGCCGGCCTCAAGCCCGTGATGAAGGGCGGTACCGTCACCGCCGGCAATGCCAGCCAGCAGAACGATGCCGCGGCCGCCTGCCTGGTGGTGGCCGAAGACCGGCTGGCTGCGCTGGGTCTCACGCCCATGGCCTTCCTCACCGGCTGGGCCGCCGCCGGCTGCGAACCGGGCTGCATGGGCATCGGCCCGGTGCCGGCGGTGCAGCGCCTGTTCGGCAAGACCGGCCTGTCCTTCGATGACATGGGTCTGGTCGAACTCAACGAGGCCTTCGCGGCGCAGGCGCTGTCGGTGCTCAGGGGCTGGGGCTGGAACGATCCCGAGCGGCTCAATGTCAATGGCTCGGGCATCTCGCTGGGCCATCCCATCGCCGCCACCGGCGCGCGCATCATGGTCACCCTGCTGCACGAGATGCAGCGCCGGCAGGTGCGCTACGGCCTCGAGACCATGTGCATCGGCGGCGGGCAGGGCATTGCCGCGGTGTTCGAGCGGGCCTGACTAGCGCAGCGCCTGCCGGGCCGCGCCCAGCGCGGCCCACTGTTCGGGGTCATGCCCGAAGAGCAGGGTGGTGCCCGCCTGCTCGCCCATGCGGCGCAGGCGGTGCATCGATTCGCGCATCTGTGGCGCGTCGGCCACCACCGAGGGCAGCAGGTCGCGGGCCATGTGCTCGGCCGAGTAGCAGGCGTCGGCGGTGAGCACGAAGCGCGAGTCTCTGGCCACCTGCACCACCAGCGACTGGTGGCCGGGGGTGTGGCCGGGCGTGGGCATCAGCAGCACGCTGCCGTCGCCGAAGACATCATGCTCGCCGTCGATCAGCCGCCAGTTCAGCGGCAGGTTCCAGAGCCGTTCGTCATAGCGGCTGCCGGGCGCGCGGGCGGCCTCCATCTCGGCGCGCTGGACCAGGATCTGCGAGCGCGGAAACCAGCGGTTGCAGCCGCAGTGGTCGAAGTGCAGATGCGAGTTGGCCACGAAGGTGATGTCCTCGGGCTTCAGGCCCATCAGGCCGAGCTGCCCGGGCGCGGTCTCGTCGGCGGCGCCCGCCAGCGTGAAGGTGCTGGCCAGCCGCTTGCCGAGCACGCCCACCGGATCGTCGGCGGCCTCGCAGGCCACGCCGGTGTCGAAGAGCAGCGTGCCTTTCGGGTGGATGACCAGGAAGCCGGGCACGGGCACGGTGGTGCGCACGCCGGGCGCGGCGTCGGGGAAGAACACGCTGCGATCGAAGGCCAGGCGGCCGCAGCACAAGGGATGAAGGGCGGGCATGGGCGGTCTCCGTTCGATGGGCCACGATGCCACAATCGCGGCTTTCCATTCCAGCCCGCGTTCCGCGGGCCGACCAGGAGTCCGTGATGTCCTATCGCTACCAGACCCTCGCCGTCTCGATCGAGGCGCGGGTGATGACCGTTCGCCTGAACCGTCCCGACAAGCTCAATGCCTTCACGGTCGAGATGGCCAACGAGCTGGTCGATCTGTTCACCCGGGTCAATGACGACGACGAGGCCGGCGCGGTGGTGGTCACCGGCGAGGGCCGCGCCTTCTGCGCCGGCATGGACCTCTCCCGCGAGGGCAATGTCTTCGGTCTGGACGAATCGCTCGAGCCCACCCTGCGCGACCTGCGCGAGCGGCCCGAGGATCCGGCCATCCTCAACGGCGTGCGCGACACCGGCGGGCGGGTCACGCTGGCGATCCATGCCTGTCGCAAGCCGGTGATCGCGGCGATCAACGGTGCGGCGGTGGGCATCGGCGCCACCATGACCCTGGCGATGGACATCCGGCTGGCGGCTGACACCGCGAAGATCGGCTTCGTGTTCGGCAAGCTCGGCATCGTGCCCGAGGCCTGCTCGAGCTTCTTCCTGCCGCGGCTGGTGGGTCTGCAGCGCGCGCTCGACTGGGTGTATTCGGCGCGCATCCTGGGCGCCCAGGAGGTGCTCGACGCCGGACTGGTGCTGGCGGTGCATCCGGCCGCCGACCTGCTGGCGCAGGCCCAGCGCCTGGCCGCCAGCTATGTGCACGAGCGCTCGCCGGTGTCGGTGGCCCTGATGCGCCAGATGATGTTGCGCAACAGCGCGGCCGATTCGCCGCTGCAGGCCCACCAGGTGGACTCGCTGGCGATGTTCTACACCAGCCGCGGCGACGGCCACGAGGGCGTGCGCGCCTTCCTCGAGAAGCGCCCCGCGAAATTCACCGCCAGGGCCTCCACCGACATGCCGCCGTTCTACCCCTGGTGAGCCGGGCGACCCGCCCGCTGTCGGGCGGTAGGCGGGCCGCCCGACGCCGGCCCCGTGCGGGCGAAGACCGCGCGGCTCAGGAAAAGCGCAACGCCCCGTCGTCGAGGCTGGCCTGCGGCAGCTCGTCCTTTTCGGTCCAGTAGTCCTGCGAGTGCCGCCAGGGCATGCGCTCGCCCTGCTGCGGCAGCAGGTGCAGGCCGCGCATGAGGTAGCCGGGGTTGAAGTTCTCCGGATCCACCCAGGGCATCAGGGGCATGTCGGCGTCCTCGGGCCGCAGTTGCGGCTCGACCACCGTGGCGCCGCGCGCCTTCATGGTCTGCAGCAATCGGCAGACCAGATCGGCGATGAGGTCGGCGCGCAGCGTCCAGCTCGCGCGGAAGTAGCCGAACACCCAGGCGAGGTTGGGCACGCCGGTGAACATCGTGCCGCGCCAGGACACGGTCTGGGCGAAGTCGAGCGGCCTGCCGTCGATCTCGAAGGCGATGTCGCCCAGCACATTCAGGTGGAAGCCGGTGGCGGTGACCACCACATCGGCATCGAGCCGATCGCCCGATTTCAGGACGATGCCGCCGGCGTCGAACTGCGCGATCTCGTCGGTGGCCATCGAGGCCTTGCCCTCGCGGATGGCGCGGAACAGGTCGCCGTCGGGGATGAAGGCGATGCGCTGGCGCCAGGGCCGGTAGCGCGGCGTGAAGTGGCGCTCGATGTCGACGCTGTCGCCCAGGAAGGCCTTCACGCCGGCCAGCAGCTCGGCCTTGAGCTTGTCGGGCTCGCTGAAGGAGCGGCGCGCCACCGCCGCCTGATCGAACAGGATCTTGCGGCGCACGATCTCGTGGATCCACATCGGGTCGATGTCGAGCTCGCGCAGGGTGTCGGCGAGCTGGTTGGCGTTGCGCCCGGTGACGAAGTAGGTGGGCGAGCGCTGCAGCATGGTGACATGGGCGCATCGGTCGGCGATGGCCGGCACCAGGGTGGCCGCGGTGGCGCCCGAGCCGATGACCACCACCCGCTTGCCGGCGAGATCGATGTCCTCGGGCCAGGTCTGCGGATGCACGATGCGCCCGCCGAACTGGTCCATGCCCGGCCACTCGGGTGTGTAGCCCTCGGTGTGCCGGTAGTAGCCCTGGCACATCCAGAGGAAGCCGGCGGTGAACAGCAGCCGCTCGCCGGTGTCGAGCCGCGTGACCTGGAGGGTCCAGCGGCGCTCGGCGCCCGACCAGCTCGCGGCGTCGATGCGGTGCCGGTAGCGGATGTGCGGGGCGAGCGCGTTGTCGTCGATCACCTCGCCCATGTACTTCAGGATCTCGGCGGCGGTGGCAATCGGCGCGCCCAGCCAGGGCTTGAAGCGATAGCCGAAGGTGTAGAGATCGCTGTCGGAGCGGATGCCGGGATAGCGGTGGGTGCGCCAGGTGCCGCCGTAGCCGTCCTGGGCGTCGAGCACCACGAAGCGCGTGCCGGGGCACTGCTGCTGCAGGTGATAGGCGCCGCCGACGCCGGAAATGCCGGCGCCGGCGATCAGCACATCGAAGTGACCGGCCGGCGTGGCGCCGGCCGAGGCCAGCGCGGCGGCCTCGTCGGGCCGCGTGGTGGTGTTCATCTCAGGCCTGCGTCGACTGGGTCTTCATGTAGAGCTTCTGCATGCCGCCCAGCCAGCGATCGTAGTTGGCGGTCTTGCCGCGCAGGTAGTCGAGCACCTCGGGGTGCGGCAGCACCAGGAAGGTCTCCTTGTCCATCACCTTCACGATCTCGTCGGCCACCGCCTCGGCGCTCAGGATGCCGTCGCCGCCGGCCGAGCCGCCGTCGCCGGGGACCATGCCGGTGCGCACCGCCTGCGGGCACAGGCAGGACACATGCAGGCCGCTGCGGCCGTAGGCGATGGCCAGCCACTCGGCGATGGCCACCGCGGCATGCTTGGTCACGCCGTAGGCCGCCGATTCGACGATGTTGAGCAGGCCGGCGGCCGAGGCGGTGATGAGGAAGTAGCCCTCGCCGCGGGCGACCATCTTGTCGACCACCGCGCGCGCGGCCCAGACATGGGCCATGCCGTGGATGCGCCACATCTTGTCCCACATGGCGTCGTCGGCCTCCAGGCCGCGGCTGTTGCCGATGCCGGCATTCGAGAAGTAGATGTCGACCCGGCCGTAGCGCCGCTCGGCGGCATCGACCAGCGCCTGGATGTCGGCCTCGCGGCCGACATCGCAGCGCACCGCCAGGCCATTGACCGCCTGCGCCACCGGCTGCAGCCCGGCCTCGTTCATGTCGGCCACCACCACGCCCGCGGCGCCTTCGGCGTGGAATTTCAGCGCGGTGGCCCGGCCGATGCCGCTGGCCGCCCCGGTGATGACCGCAACCTTGCCCTTGATGTCCATGCGTGTCTCCTCGGTGAGTTCAATGGGGATGGCGCAAGGCTACACCCGCGGCCGCACGGGCATTTCCGGAATCCGGCCCGGCGCGGTGGCAAGATCGCGCATCCCCCATCCTGCGCTGCCGCGATTGCCGCGGCGCCGGCCCGTCAACCTCATCCCTTCCGGAGCCGCCTGATGGCCTTCCGACTGCCCGCCCTGCGGATGGCCGACGGGTCGCTGTTCGCGATCCTGCTGCGCTCGCCCTGGTGGGCGAGCCTGCTGGTGGCGCTCGTCCTGTTCGGCCTGATGCGGCTGATGCTGCCGGCGCTGTTCGCGGCGGTGTTCGCGCTGCCCTTCCTGGTCATCGCCGTCATCCGCGCCTGGCGCCAGCTCCAGGCGCCCAGCCCGCGCCGGTTGACGGCGCTGGTCGAGTCGGTGCGGGCGATGAGCTGGGAGGTCTTCTCGCGCGCGCTCGTCGAGGCCTGGCAGCGCCAGGGCGCGCAGGTCGAGCCGATCCGCCACTCCGGCGCCGATTTTCTGGTGACGCTCAATGGCCGGGTGACCGTGGTGGCCGCGCGCCGCTGGAAGGCGGCGCGCAGCGGCATCGAGGTGCTGGAAGCGCTGCAGGCCTCGCGCGATCGGCTCGACGCCCATGATGCGCTGTTCATCGCCACCGGCGAGATCACCGCGCCGGCCGCGGCCTACGCAGCCCGTCAGGTGATCCGGCTGGCCGGCGCGCCACAGCTGCTCGAGCTGCTCGAGCCGCGGCCGGGCGACCGGCGCTGAGCGGCGGCCCGGCCTGCGCCTGCTCGCGAGCGCAGACTCGCTCCGTCCCAGCCTCAGCCCACGCCGCGTTCCCGGTCGCGCCAGTAGGGCGCGCGCAGCTCGCGCTTGAGCACCTTGCCCACCGGGCTGCGCGGCAGCGACTCGATGAAATCCAGGGACTTGGGCGCCTTCATCGCCCCGATCAGCCCTCGCGTCCAGGCGATCAGCGCCTCGGCGCTGGCGCTGGCGCCGGGCTTGAGCTGGACGCAGGCCTTCACCGCCTCGCCCCACTTCGGGTCGGGCACGCCGATCACCGCGCAGTCCTGGACCGCAGGGTGCTTCATCAGCGCGCTCTCGACCTCGAAGGGGAAGATGTTGAAGCCGCCCGAGATGATCAGGTCGCGCTTGCGGTCGGTGATGTAGAGGTAACCGTCGTCGTCGCGGCGGCCGATGTCGCCGGTGTGCAGCCAGCCGTGCTTCATGATCTCGGCGGTGGCTGCCGGGTCATCCAGGTAGCCGTCCATCAGGGTGGGGCCGCGCAGCACCACCTCGCCGGTCTCGCCGGCGGGCAGCAGCCGGCCGTCCTCGTCCATGATCTCCATGGCTTCCACGATCACCGTGGGTCGCCCGCAGGAAAGCAGCCGGTGACGCAGCGCCGGCTCACGCACCGCGGCCGCGATCTCGGCCGGCGACATGAAGGTGGTGGGAAAGCCCGACTCGGTCTGGCCGAAGGCCTGGCACACCACCGGGCCCAGGCGCTCGACCGCCTCGACGATCTTCTCGGGCGCGAAGGGCGAGGCCGCGGCGATCAGGTAGCGCAGTGACGAGAAGTCCGCCTGCGCGGCCCGCGGATGGGCAAGCAGCATGTAGATCAGGGTGGGCGGCAGGAACAGCACGCTCACCCGGCGCTGCTCGATGATCTCGATCATGGCCGCGACATCGGGCGTGGACATCATGAGGGTGGTGCCGCCGAACTGGCCCATGCCCAGCGCCACGAAGCCGCCGGCATGGGTGATGGGCGCCACCGCGAGGTTGACCGGCGGCTCCTCAAAGTGCAGGCAGGTGGCCCAGGCCAGCACGCCGGTCATCATGAAGCGGTTCGAGCCGATGGTGAGCTTGGAGCGGCCGGTGGTGCCGCCGGTGGCGCCCTGGAATCCCTGCGCGGTCTCGTCCAGGCGCAGGGCGAGCGGTTCGTCGGAGACATTGCCGAGCCAGTCGTGCAGGCTGGGCGAGCGCGGATCGGTGCCGTTCACGCAGACCACCTCGCGCAGCGTGGGCACCCCCTGCCGGATCGCGTCGATCAGGCCGGCTGCGGACGGATCGAAGAAGAGCAGGTTGCAGCGCCCCGCGGCCAGGATGTGCAGGATGTCGGGCAGCGCGGCGCGCATGTTCAGGTTGCACCACGCCACCCCGGCGCGCATGCCGCCGAGCATCGCGATGAAGGCCTGCCCGGTGTTCGGGCTGAGCACCGCGAAGCGGTCTCCGGGGCCCAGGCCCGCCGCGCCAATTCGCCGGGCGATGCGGTTGGTGAGCTGCCAGACCTGTCGGTAGGTGTGGTCGCCGCCATCGCCGCTCAGGGCCAGCCGGTCGGGGTGGGTGCGGTATCCGCGAAAGTACAGATCGGTGAGGTGCATCAGGCCTCCGCTGGGGTGTGTCCCGGCAGTATCGCGCGGGCCGCGCGCGCGTCATGCCGGCGACACCGCGCTGGCCTATGATGCAGGGCCCGTCCCGTTTCGAAACCCACCGATGTCCGCCACCCCCTCCCGTTCGCTGAATCTTGCCGGCGCCACCAACTTCCGCGACCTTGGCGGCTATCGCGGTGCTGATGGCCGGCCGGTGCGCTGGCGGCGGCTGTTCCGCTCCGACCACCTCGCCGCGCTCACGCCGCAGGACGAGGCTGCGCTGGCTGCCCTCGGACTGGCCCGCGCCTTCGACTTTCGCGGCGTGGCCGAGCGCGCCGCCACCGCCTACCGGCTGCCGGGCGTGGTGCAGCATCCGCTGCCGATCGAGCCCACGGTGGTGCAGAACCTCGACACCCTGCGCGCGGCAGGCCGCCAGCTCACCGCGCGCGATGCCGAATCGGTCATGCGCGACACCTACCGCGCCTTCGTGCGCGGCAACAGCCACCACTTCGGCACGCTGCTGCGCCACCTGGCCGATGACCACTCCCCGGCGGTCTTCCACTGCACCGCGGGCAAGGACCGCACCGGCTTCGCGGCCGCGCTGCTGCTGCTGGCCATGGGGGTGTCCCGCGAGGAGGTCGAGCACGACTTCCTGCTCACCAACCTGCACTACCGGCGGGCGCATGCCTCGCAGACCGACCTGCCGCAGGAAGTGCTCGATGTGCTCTGGCGCGTGCAGTCGGGCTTTCTCGAGGCCGCCTTCGAGGTGGTTCGCGCCGAGCACGGCGGGGTCGATGCCTACCTCGCGGCGATCGGCATCGGGCCGGGTCAGCGCCAGCGCCTGATCGACGCCTACCTGGAGTCCTGAGGGCCCGCATCCCTGTGCCCGGCGTGGTCGTCGGGTCGGGCTCGCGGATGGCGTGTGATGATCGTGGCGAGGTTCCGGGACTACCCGGCGCCCGAACACACACACACACACACGGAGACTCCATGAAACTCGCGTCCCTCATCGCGGCCGCCGTGGCGCTGCTCGCCGCCGCGTCGGCGCCCGCCCTGGCCCAGCAGACCTGGAAGGTGGCCTCGGCCGCGCAGCCCGGCTCGCCGCTGATCAACTTCGTCGAAGAGACCGCCGCCAAGATCGGCACCAACACCAAGGGCGCGATCAAGGCCGAGCGGCTGTTCATCGGCAGCGAGCAGGAGATCGCCCAGCAGATCGTGCGCGGCCGCATCGAGGTGGCCGGCATCTCCATGGCGGGCATCGCGCCGGCCATTCCCGAGGCCGGCATCATGACCACGCCGTATCTCTGGACCAGCGACGCGGAGCGTGACTATGTCACCGACAACTACGCGCTGCCCGTGCTCAAGAAGATCTACGAGGCCAAGGGTGTGGTGCTGCTCGGCATCAGCGAGGTGGGCTGGAACGATGTGGTCTGCAAGAAGGCCTGCCTGACCCCGGCCGACTTCAAGGGCACCAAGGTCCGGGTGGGCCCGGCGCTGTCCTCGAAGATCTTCTGGCAGTCGATGGGCGTGAACGGCGTGCAGATGCCGCTCTCGGAGCTTTTCCCGGCGCTGCAGAGCGGTCTGGTCGAATCGGCCGACCTGCCGTTTCCCTACTACGTGACCACCCCGGCCGCCCAGAGCGCGCCGCACTATGTCACCACCCGGCACCTGCACCACCCGTCGGCCTTCATCATCAACAAGCGGATCTGGGATGGGCTGACCCCCGAGCAGAAGACCGCCGTGCAGACGGCGGTGCCCGAGACCGCCCGGATGCGCCGTGAGGTCGATGCCAGCATCAAGCCCAAGATGGAGGAGTTCAAGGCCAAGGGCGGTTTCGTGCATGAACTCACCCCGGCGCAGCGCGCCGAGTTCGTGAAGCTGGTGCTGCCCAACCAGGAGCAGATGGTCAAGGAGACCGGTGGCGCCGCCGCCGAGCTCTGGGCCGCCATCCAGAAGGGCAAGGCCGAGTTCAAGGCCCGCGGCGGCAAGTAAGCCGCGCCCCGGGGGCCGCGTGCGGCGGCCCGCAGCCCGAAACCGGCCGCGGCACTCCCGCGGCCGGTCCGTTTCAGCGCCCAGGCCGATGCGCCGCCCGGCGCCGCCCCCGACCATGTCGGTCTCGTTCACACAAGGAGACCGACATGGCCTGGGACTTTGCCACCGATGATGCCTATCAGGCGCAGCTCGACTGGGTCGACCGCTTCATGCGCGAGGAGATCGAGCCCCTCGATCATGTGCTCGGTCATCCCTGCGATGTGCGCGATCCGCGCCGCAATGCCCTGGTGAGGCCCCTGCAGGCGCAGGTGCGCGAGCGCGGCCTGTGGGCCTGCCATCTCGGGCCCGAGCTCGGTGGCCAGGGCTACGGCCAGGTCAAGCTGGCGCTGCTCAACGAAATCCTGGGCCGCTCGCGTTTCGGCCCCACCGTGTTCGGCTGCCAGGCGCCCGACAGCGGCAACGCCGAGATCCTGGCCCACTACGGCACGCCCGAGCAGAAGCGCCGCTTCCTGCAGCCGCTGCTCGACAACGAGATCGTGTCCTGCTTCGCCATGACCGAGCCGCAGGGCGGCGCCGACCCCAAGGTCTTCAAGACCCGCGCGGTGCGCGACGGCGATGAATGGGTGCTCAGCGGCCAGAAGTGGTTCGCCTCGCACGCCTCCTTCGCCGAGTTCCTGATCGTGATGGCGGTCACCGACCCCGACGCGCCGCCGTACAAGACCATGTCGATGTTCATCGTGCCCACGAACACACCGGGTCTGCGGGTGATCCGCAATTCGGGTTTCCCGACCGAGACGGTGCCCACGCACGGCTACCTCGAGTTCGACGGGGCGCGGGTGCCGGCCGACCACATGCTCGGCGGCCGTGGCGAGGCCTTCGTGGTGGCCCAGACCCGGCTGGGCGGTGGCCGCATCCACCATGCCATGCGCACCATCGGCGAGGCGCGGCGCGCGCTCGACATGATGTGCGAACGGGCGCTCTCGCGCCGCACCCAGGGCGAGCGTCTGGCCGACAAGCAGATGGTGCAGGAGCGCCTGGCCGACTCCTGGATCGAGCTCGAGCAGTTCCGCCTCCTGGTGCTGCGCACCGCCTGGCTGATCGACCGGCACAAGGACTACAAGAAGGTGCGCAAGGACATCTCGGCGGTGAAGGCGGCCATGCCCAAGGTGCTGCACGACATCGCCTCGCGGGCGCTGCTGCTGCACGGCTCGATCGGCATCTCCGAGGAGATGCCGTTCGCCCACCTGGTGATGCAGTCCTACCATGTGGCGCTGGCCGACGGTCCGGTGGAGGTGCACAAGGCCACGCTCGCCAAGCAGATGCTGCGCGACTACAAGCCCACCGAGGCGCTGTTCCCCGACTACCACGTGCCCAGCCAGCGGGAGCGGGCGCTGGCCCGTTTCCGCGACGCGCTGGCGCACATCGACGAGTCGGTCTGAGCCGCCTCAAGGCCGGCGCGTCGGGCCGCGCCCCGGCGCGCCCGGCACGGGCTACGCTGGCACCGTCCGGCCCGCAGCCGCTACTTGCGCCACCGCCATGCCCGAAGCCCCCTCCCTGGAAGCCCTCGGGCTGCTCCAGCCCCTCTGGACCCACCTCGCACCCGGCGGCAAGCCGATCTACTCCTCGCCGATCGGTCCGGTGATGGCGCGCGCCAACGGCGAACGGCATCGGGCCGTGGTGCTGTGCGGCTGGGATGGCCATGTCAGCGCGCTGCGCGCCGACACCGGCCAGGCCCTGTGGCGCGCGCGCGCCGGCGGGCCCTGCTATGGCCGCTGCCAGGCGGCCGATGTCGATGGCGACGGCGCGGTGGAAATCTTTGCGCCCGGGCATGACGGTCTGATCCGCTGCCTGTCCGACGACGGCACGCTGCGCTGGACCTTCGCCAGCCTGTATGGCCGCGAGGCCAGCGGCCAGACCAGCCGGGCCGGGCCGCGCAGCCTCACCGATGACAGCAAGGCCTGGGCCGCCAACGCCTTCCTGCGGGTGCAGGGGCGAGGCCATGGCGCGCTGCTGCGCATCACCAGCGGGCCCGGTGCCGGGCAGGCGCGCGAGGTGGTCGGGAACCCCGGCGGCAGCACGCTCACGGTGGCCGAGCCCTGGGATGTGCTGCCGGTGGCGGGCGACACCTATCGGGTGGAGCCACGCTGGCCCAGCGACCGCTACTACCAGCATGCCGGCACCCTGGTGCACGAGCCCGGCGGCTGGTTCCTGTATGCCGGCGGCTTCGACAACCAGCTCTGCAAGATCGACGCGCGCAGCGGCGCGCTGGTCTGGCAGTACGCGGCGCTCGAGAACATCGAGCCCTACCCGCTGGTGCTGGCCGCCGATGGCGGCGTGCGGGTGTACAGCGCCTGCGTCGATGGCCGGACCCGCTGTCTGGACGGCGCCACCGGCGCGCTGATCTGGGAGGCCGACACCGGCCCCACCGATGCCTTCATCGCGGCCGCCGATGTCAACGGCGACGGCCGCATCGAGCTGCTGGTGTCGTCGCGCGACAACCGCGCCTACATCCTCGATGCCCACCGCGGCCGGGTGCTCGGCATCTCCGAGGACATCGGGGCCGACATCGACTGCGCGGCCATGCCGGTCCACATGCCGGGGCAGGGCAGCCACCGCATCGTCACCGGCTGCGATGCCGGCAAGCTCTGGTGCATCGATGGCAGTGGCCGCACGGTCTGGCGCCAGCCGCTGTCCACGCGGCCGATCAACTCCTCGGCTGTCGTGCACGATGTGCTGGGCCGCGGCAGCCCGGCCGTGCTGATCGGCGACATGGAGGGCAGCCTGCACTGCGTCGATGTCGCCACCGGCGGCGTGATCGGGTCGCTGCGGCTGGCCGGCGGCATCGAGGGCGTTCCCTGGTACGGGGACCTCGACGGCGACGGTCATGCCGAGCTGGTGGTCACCACCACCGCTGGCGAGGTGCGGGCCTGGCGCTTCGCCCATGGCGGGGTATGGCTCGCGCCGTGGTATCCCGGACGCGGACAGTTCGAGGGCTCTGTGAGCCTTTGAGCGGCCCGGCCGGCTGGCGATGGGATAATCGGGGACGGGGCCGCCGGTCGGCCATTTCCTCTCACGGAGCTCTCCCCATGTCACCGTCATCCGGGTGTGCCCGCCCTGGTCTGCTGCGCGCGCTGGCGCTGGGTCTGGGCGCGTGCCTGACGCTGGCCGCGCCCGCCGGCGCGCAGGTCCGCATCGGCGAACTCAACAGCTACAAGGCCCAGCCCGCCTTCCTCGAGCCCTACCGGAAGGGCTGGGAGCTGGCCCTCGAGGAGATCAACGCCGCCGGCGGCCTGCTCGGCCAGAAGGTGGAGGTGATCTCGCGCGACGACAACGCCAACCCCGGCGACGCGGTGCGGGTGGCCGAGGAGCTGGTCTCGCGCGAGCGGGTGTCGGTGGTGTTCGGCACCTTCCTGTCGAATGTCGGGCTGGCGGTGACCGACTTCGCCCGCCAGCGCAAGGTGCTGTTCCTGGCGGCCGAGCCGCTCACCGACAAGATCACCTGGCAGAACGGCAACCGCTACACCTTCCGTCTGCGGCCCTCCACCTACATGCAGGCCGCCATGCTGGTGCCCGAGGCCGCGAAGCTGAAGAAGAAGCGCTGGGCCATCGTCTATCCCAACTACGAGTACGGCCAGTCGGCGGCAGCCACCTTCAAGGAACTGCTCAAGGCGGCGCAGCCCGATGTCGAGTTCGTGGCCGAGCAGGCGCCCGCGCTCGGCCGCATCGATGCCGGGGTGGTGGCGCAGGCGCTGATCGACGCGCGCCCCGACGCGATCTTCAATGTCACCTTCGGCGCCGACCTGGCCAAGTTCGTGCGCGAGGGCAGCACCCGCGGCCTGTTCAAGGACCGCCCGGTGGTCTCGCTGCTGTCGGGCGAGCCCGAGTACCTCGACCCGCTGCGCGACGAGGCGCCGGAGGGCTGGATCGTCACCGGCTACCCCTGGTACAGCATCCGCTCGCCCGAGCATGACCGCTTCCTCACCGCCTACCAGCGGCGCTGGAAGGAGTATCCGCGGCTGGGCTCGGTGGTGGGTTATGCGTCGATGATGTCGCTGGCCCAGGCCATCCGCAAGGCGAAGTCCACCGACACCGAGAAGCTCATCGAGGCCATGCGCGGGCTGCAGCTCGAGAGCCCCTTCGGCCGCATCACCTGGCGCGCCCTCGACCACCAGGCCACCATGGGCGCCTATGTGGGCGTCACCACCGTCAACCTGGGCCGCGGCGTGATGAAGGACTTCCGCTACATCGACGGCGCGGCGGTGCAGCCCTCCGATGCCGCGGTGCGCAAGCTGCGCCCGGCCGACGCGATGCAGTGAGCGCGCAGACCCTCATCGTCCAGCTCCTCAACGGGCTGGCCGGGGCCTCCACCCTCTTCCTGGTGGCGGTGGGGCTGTCGCTGATCTTCGGCGTCAGCCGCATCGTCAACTTTGCCCATGGCTCGCTGGCCATGGTCGGCATCTATCTCGCCTGGTCGTTCATCGACCGGCTCGGCGCCGGCAGCGTGCTCGGCTTCTGGGGCGGCATCCTGGCGGCGGCGCTGCTCACCGCCGTGATCGGCGCGCTGATCGAGCTCACGGTACTGCGGCGGATCTACGCCGCGCCAGAGCTCTTCCAGCTGCTGGCCACCTTCGCGGTGGCGCTGGTGGTGCGCGATGCCGTGCTCTGGCTGTGGGGCCCCGAAGACCTGCTCGGCCCGCGCGCGCCGGGCCTCAAGGGGGCGGTCGAGGTGCTGGGCGCGCGCCTGCCCAGCTACGACCTGCTGCTGGTGGTGATCGGTCCGCTGGTGCTTGGCGCCCTGTGGCTGCTGCTGCGCTTCACGCGTTTCGGCGTGCTGGTGCGCGCCGCCACGCAGGACCGCGAGATGGTCGCCGCGCTGGGCGTGAACCAGGCCTGGCTCTTCACCGGGGTGTTCGCGCTCGGCTCGCTGCTCGCCGGGCTGGGCGGCGCGCTGCAGACCCCGCGCGAGCCGGCCAATCTCGGCATGGACCTGGTCACCATCGGCGAGGCCTTCGTGGTGGTGGTGGTGGGCGGCATGGGCAGCATCCCGGGCGCCTATCTGGCGGCGCTGCTGATCGCCGAGACCAAGGCCCTTTGCCACGCACTGGGCACCGTGAGCCTGGGCGAATTCAGCGTGTCCTTCTCGCGACTGACGCTGGTGGCCGAGTTCCTGGTGATGGCGCTGGTGCTGGTGCTGCGGCCCTGGGGCCTGCTCGGACGACCGGCCGGCGCGGTGCGCGCGGGCGCGGCCCAGCTCGAGGCGCCGCTGCGGCCGGCCGGCCCCGGCGAGCGCCGCGCCTGGTGGGGGCTGCTCGCGCTGCTCGCCGCGCTGCCGCTGGCCGCGCAGGCCTGGCCCTATCTGCCGGTGCTGGGCATCGACATCCTGATCGCGGTGCTGTTCGCGGCCAGCCTGCATTTCCTGATGGGGCCGGGCGGCATGCACTCCTTCGGCCATGCCGCGTACTTCGGGCTGGGCGCCTATGGCGCGGCGCTTGGCGTGAAGGCGCTGGCCCTGCCCATGGAGCTTGCGCTGCTGGCCGCGCCGCTGCTCGCGCTGGCCGGGGCACTGGTATTCGGCTGGTTCGCGGTCCGGCTCTCGGGCGTGTACCTGGCCATGCTCACGCTGGCCTTCGCGCAGATCGTCTGGGCGCTGGTGTTCCAGTGGGACGCGGTCACCGGCGGCAGCAACGGCCTGGTGGGCATCTGGCCCTCGGCCTGGCTGTCCTCGCGCGAGGCCTGGTACTGGCTCACCCTGGCGGTGGTGGCCGCGGGCGTGGTGCTGCTGCGCCGGATGCTGCACTCGCCCTTCGGCTTCGCGCTGCGGGCGGCGCGCGACTCGCCGCTGCGCGCCGAGGCCACCGGGATCGATGTGGCCGCGATCCAGTGGCGGGCCTTCGCGGTGTCGGGTCTGTTCGGCGGCGTGGCCGGCGCGCTCTTCGCCTTCGCCAAGGGGTCGATCTCGCCCGAGACCATCGCGGTCGGCCGCTCGATCGACGGGCTGGTGATGGTGCTGCTGGGCGGCGTGCAGACCCTGGCCGGCCCGGTGGTGGGCGCGGCGGCCTTCACCTGGCTGCAGGACACCATCATCCGGTCCACCGACTACTGGCGGGCGGTGCTGGGCGTGGCCATCCTGGCGCTGGTGCTGGCCTTTCCGCAGGGCATTGCCGGGGCGCTGGGCCCGCGACTGCAGGCGCTGCTCGCGCGGGCCGGACCAGGCCGATCATGAGCGCCGCGCCGCTGCTCCAGGTGCAGTCCCTGCGCAAGGCCTTCGGGGGCGTGCAGGCGGTCGACGGCGTGTCCTTCGAGCTGGCCGCGGGCGAGCTGCTCGCGCTGATCGGCCCCAATGGCGCGGGCAAGTCCACCTGCTTCAACTGCATCAACGGCCAGCTGCGGGCCGACGGGGGCCGGGTGCTGCTCGCCGGTCAGGATCTTGCCGGGCTCGGCCCGCGCCAGATCTGGCGCCGGGGCGTGGGCCGCACCTTCCAGATCGCGGCCACCTGGACCTCCATGACGGTGCTCGAGAACCTGCAGCTCGCGCTGCTCTCGCATGAGGGCGCGCTGCACCGCTGGTGGGGGCGCGCCGCCGAGCGTCATCGCGAGCCTGCCTTCGAGCTGCTGCGCGCGGTCGGCCTGGAGGCGATGGCGCAGGCGCCCTGCGGCGCGCTCGCCTATGGCGACATCAAGCGGGTGGAGCTGGCCATCGCGCTGGCCAATTCGCCGCGCCTGCTGCTGATGGACGAGCCCACCGCCGGCATGGCCCCGCGCGAGCGCCACGCGCTGGTGGCGCTGGTGCGCCAGCTGGTGCGCGAGCGCGGCATCGGGGTGCTGTTCACCGAGCACAGCATGGATGTGGTGTTCGCGCATGCCGATCGCCTGATCGTGCTGGCGCGCGGCCAGCTCATCGCGCAGGGCCCGCCCCAGGCCATCCGCGACGATGCCCGGGTGCGCGAGGTCTACCTGGGCAGCAGTCTGGCCGAGAGCGGCGTGGCCGCGCCCCGGGTGACCTCATGAGCGGCGGGCCGGCTGGCACGCTGGCCAACGCCGCCGAGCCGTTGCTGTCGGTCAGTCGGCTCGATGGCTGGTATGGCCGCGCGCAGATCCTGCGCGAGGTCTCGCTCTCGGTGGGCGCCGGCGAGGTGGTGGCGCTGATGGGCCGCAACGGCGCGGGCAAGTCCACCACCCTGAAGGCGGTGGCCGGGCTGCTCGAACGGCGGGCCGGGCAGGTGCGCTTCGCCGGCCAGGACATCTCGGGCTGGGCGCCGCACCGCATCGCGCGCGCCGGGCTGGGCTGGGTGCCCGAGGACCGGCGCATCTTCACCGACCTGACCGTGCTCGAGAACCTCGAGGTCGGACGCCAGCCGCCCCGGCCCGGCGCGCCCACCTGGACCGTGGCCAGTCTGTTCGCGCTCTTTCCCAACCTCGCGGCGATGCCGCAGCGGCCGGGCGGGCGCATGAGCGGCGGCGAGCAGCAGATGCTCACCGTGGCCCGCACCCTCATGGGCAACCCGCGGCTGGTGCTGCTCGACGAGCCCTCCGAGGGCGTGGCGCCGGTGATCGTCGAGCAGATGGCCCGCTCGATCAACGCCATGAAGCGCGAGGGCCTGTCGGTGCTGCTCTCGGAGCAGAACCTGCACTTTGCCGGCCTGGTCTGCGATCGCGCCTATGTGCTCGAGAAGGGGCAGATCCGCTTCTCGGGCAGCATGGCCGAACTGGCCGCCGACGAGACGGTGCGCCGCGAGCACCTCGGCCTGTAGCCGCCAGCCGGTGATAGTGTCGGCGCTCCGTCCAACCCCCCGGAGCGCGCCATGATCGATGAAGTCCCGCTGATCCAGACCGATGCCTTCGAGCGACCCGACCCGGCCTGGGTGGAGCAGCTGCGCGGCACCCCCACCGGTTTTCTCACCGATGCCATGGGCGGCGACGGCGCGCTCGACTGCCGGCTCGCCCCGGCCATCGCCGAGCAGTACGCCTTCTGCGGCGTGGCGCTCACCTGTCATGCCGGCCCGGCCGACAATCTGGCGCTGATCCACGCCCTGCAGTCGATCCAGCCGGGTGATGTGATCATGGCCGCGGCCGACGGCTTCACCGGCTGCGCGATCACCGGCGACCTGGTGCTGGGCATGGCCCGCAACCGCGGCGCGGTGGGCTTCGTCACCGATGGTTGCGTGCGCGACCGCGTCGGCCTGCAGCGGGTGGGCCTGCCCGCCTGGGCCATGGGCGTCACGCCGAACTCGCCGCACCGCAATGGTCCGGGCACGGTGGGCCGGCCGGTGATGCTGGCCGGGCGGCGGGTGTGCAGCGGCGATGTGGTGGTGGCCGACCTGGACGGGGTGGTGGTGATCCCGCGCGAGCGGATCGCCGCCGTGCTCGCGCGCCTGCCCGCCATCCGCGAGGCCGAGGCCAAGGCCGACGAGGCGGTGCGTCAGGGCGCGATCAGCCCGGGCTTTCTCGGGGGCTGAGTTCGTCCTCCCCCTGGGTGGAGGCGCGCAGCCCCGGCACGGTGGCGGCGCGCCGCTCCAGCCAGAAGCCGCCGCGGGTCTTCATCACCCGGTAGCCGATGTCGTCACCGAGCTTGATCGCGGCGTCGACCGGCCAGTTGGGGTTGTGGATGAGCTCGCGCGCCAGCGCCACCAGGTCGCAGGCGCCCTCGCGCAGGATGCGTTCGGCATGGCTGGCGTGCACGATCAGGCCCACTGCCGAGGTGGGCACGCCGGTCTCGCGGCGGATGGCCGCGGCCAGGTCCACCTGGTAGCCGTAGGAGGCGCTCTGCCCGGCGGGCAGCGGCGAGCCGGCGATGCCGCCGGCCGAGCAGTCGATCAGGTCAACGCCCAGCCGGTGCATCTCGCGCACCAGCGCGACGCTGTCGGCCAGGGCCCAGCCGCCGGCGGCGCCATCGATCACCGACAGCCGCACGAAGATCGGCTTGCCCGCCGGCCACACCGCCCGCACCCCGGCCACGATCTCGAGCACGAAGCGCATGCGGTTGGCGAGGCTGCCGCCCCAGGCGTCGCCGCGCTGGTTGGCCAGCGGCGACAGGAAGCTGTGCAGCAGGTAGCCGTGCGCGGCGTGCAGGTCGAGCACCTGGTAGCCCGCGGCATCGGCTCGGCGCGCGGCCGCGACGAAGGCGTCGATCACGGCGTGGATGTCGGCCTCGCTCATCGCCCGCGGTGCCGCGGCGCTCTCGCCCGGCAGGGTGATGGCGCTCGGGGCGATCACATCCCAGTCGTCCCAGTCGGCGATCTCGGGGGTGCGCAGCAGCGGGCCGCGGCCCTGGTCGGGCGGCTTCTGGCGGGCCTTGCGGCCGGCATGCATCAGCTGGATGCCGGGCACCGCGCCGCAGTCTTGCATGATGTCGACCAGGCGTCGCAGGTGCGGCACCGCCGCGTCGTCCCAGATGCCGATGTCGCCGACCGTGCCGCAGCCGCGCCGTTCCACCGTGGTGCCTTCCTGGAAGACCAGGCCCGACCCGCCATCGGCCAGCCGCCCGAGGTTCATGAGGTGCCAGTCGGTGGGCCGCCAGTGGCGGCCGGCGTACTGCCACATGGGCGCGGCCATCACGCGGTTGCGCAGCGTCACATCGCGCAGCTGCCAGGGCGAGAAGAGCAGGGTCTGGGTCATGGAAGCCGGGCTTTCAGGCGCGCGGGGCGGGTGAGGGATTGCGGGGCACCTGGGTGGCCAGCCCGAGCGCCTGCTCGAGAAGCGCCGCGGCGGCCAGCACCCGGGCATCGGCGTGCGGCGGGCCGATCAGCTGCAGACCCACCGGCAGACCGGCGGCCGTGAAGCCGCAGGGAATGGACAGCGCCGGGCAGCCGGTGAGGCTGAGCACGAAGGTGAGGAACATCCAGTCGATGTAGCTGGTGAGCTCCTGATCGCCGATGCGGGTGGGATAGGCCTGCTCGACCGGGAAGGGCGGCACCGCCACCACCGGGCAGGCGAGCAGATCATGAGTCTGGAAGAAGGCGGCCACGCGATGGAAGAGCGCGGTGCGCTCGCGCTCGGCGCGCAGCACCTCGTCGATGCCCAGGTTCAGCCCCTTCTCGATGTTCCAGATGATCGAGGGATGGATGCGCGCCCGCTCGCTCGCCAGCAGCTCGCCGCGCAGCGCGCCGAACATCAGCGCGCGCTGCGTCTGGAAGGTGTCGATGCCGTGACGGAAGTCGGGGCAGGCATCGTCCACCTGCGTGCCCATCGCGGCAAAGCGCTGCGCGCCGGCGCGGCAGATCGCGGCGACTTCCGGATCGACCCGGGACAGGCCGAGATCGGGCGTGAAGCCGATGCGCCGCGGCGGCCGGGCCTCGCGCACGGCCTGCGCGAAAGGCTGCGCGGGCGCGGGCATCGACCAGGGGTCCTCGGGGTGCTGCACCGAGAGCGCGTCGAGCATCAGGGCGAGGTCGGGCACATTGCGCGCCATCGGGCCCTCCACCCACAGCGAGTCGAAGGCGGGCAGCCCGGCGCCGCGCGGCACCCGGCCCACCGAGGGCCGCAGGCCGACGATGCCGCAGTAGCTCGCCGGGATGCGCAGGCTGCCGCCGAGGTCGCTGCCCATGGCCATCCACAGGGTGCCGCTGGCCAGGCCCGCCGCCGCGCCGCCCGAGGAACCGCCCGCGGTCATGGCCAGGTTCCAGGGATTGCGCGTGGCGCCGAACACCGTGTTGAAGGTGTTGGAGCCCGCGAATTCCGGCACATTGGTCTTGGCGAAGAAGATGCCGCCGCTGGCGCGCAGGGTGGCCACGGTGTGGTCATCGCGGGGTGCGATGGATCGCGCGAAGATCGGCGAGCCGAAGGTGGTGGGCTGGCCCCCGACATCGTTGTAGTCCTTGGCGGCCACCGGCAGACCGGCGAGCCAGCCCGGGCCGGGGTCGGCGGGCGGCGGCGCGGCCATCATCCGGCGCGCATCCGCGCGGGCGATGTCGAGGAAGCGGATCGGCAGCGCGTTGACGGTGCCGTCGACCGCCTCGATGCGCGCTTCCACCGCGTCGAGCAGCTCGAGCGGCGAGAGTTCCCGGCGGCGCAGCCGGTGCACCGCCTCGGTGGCGGTGAGGCGGATCAGTTCGTCATGGCTGGACATCGGACTCTCCCGGGGGTGGGCTGCCCGCTTCTTCGACGAGGTTGCGCGGCAGCTGCTTGCTGGGTTTCACGCCGAGCTCGCGGAGCATCTCGGCCTGACGGATCACATTGCCGCGGCCTTCGCCGAGCTTCTTCTTCGCGTCGCTCCAGGCCTGGCGGGCATGGTCGAGGCGGGTGCCGACCGCTTCCAGGTCGGTGACGAAGCCGGTGAGCCGGTCGTAGAGTTCGGCGCCGCGTCGCGCGATGTCCTGCGCGTTGCGGCTCTGCGCCTCCTGGCGCCAGAGATGGGCGACGGTGCGCACCACGAACAGCAGGGTGGACGGGCTGACCAGCAGCACATTGCGCTCCCAGGCGTCCATGAAGAGCTGCTGGTCGTGGGTGACCGCGGCCATGAAGGCCGGCTCGATGGGCACGAACATCAGCACGAAGTCGAGCTGGCCATAGAGCGCGTGGTAGCGCTTGTCCGAGAGCCCGCGCAGGTGCGCCCGCACGGAGGCGAGGTGCTCGCGCAGCGCGGCCTCGCGCGCGCTGTCGTCCTCGGCGCCGGCCAGCCGCTCGTAGGCCACCAGGCTCACCTTGGCGTCGATGACCAGCCGGCGCGACTCGGGCAGGTGGATCACCACATCGGGCTGCTGGCGCTCGCCGTCCTCGTTGCGCTGCGCATCCTGCACCACATACTCATGGCCCTTGCGCAGGCCCGAGGCCTCGAGCACCCGCTCGAGGATCAGCTCGCCCCAGTTGCCCTGGCTCTTGGCCGAGCCGCGCAGCGCGGCGGTGAGGTTGCGCGCGTCGTCGCTCAGGGTGCGGTTGAGCTGCAGCAGGCCTTCCACCTGCTGGCGCAGCGCCGAGCGCTCCTTGCTCTCGTCGACATAGACCTCCTCGACCTTCTTCTGGAAGTCGCCCAGGCGCTGTCGCAGCGGGTCGAGCAGGCTGCCGAGCGCCGCCTGGCTCTGGGCCTGCAGGCGGCTGGTGCTGGTTTCCAGGGCCTCGGCGGCCAGCAGCCGGAAGCGTTCGCTCAGCGCTTCCTGGGTCTGGGTGAGCAAGGCGAGCTTCTCGTCGGCGCGGCTCTGCTCCGACTCGAGCCGGGCCTTCGCGGCCTCGAGCTGACCGAGCAGCCCGGTGCGCTCGACGCGCAGTTGCGAGAGCGCGTCTTCGCGCTCCCTCAGCCGCTGCTCCAGCTCGGGCACGCGGCCGGCCCGCTCCTCGAGCCGGGCGCAGTCATCACGGCTGGTGTCGAGCTGATTGCGGGTGGCCTCCCAGGCGGCGCGGGCTTCGGCGAGTTCGCGCTGGCGCAGGTCGGCCAGACCCTCGGCCTGCTCGGCGCGCTGCCGCGCGGCGGCGCCGCCGGCCTGCAGGTCGGCCTGCACCCGGGCGGCCGCGGCCTGCCACTGCGCCTGCGCGGTGGCCACCGCGGCCTGCTGCTCGGCCAGGGCGGTGGCCGCCAGCGCCTCGCGATCGGCCCGATGGCGACCCCGCATCAGCAGCCAGGCAATCAGCGCGCCGATCGGCAGGCCGACCAGCAGGCCGGACAGGGATGCGGTGGGATCCATCAGGGGCTCAGGGCGGCACGGTCACCGGATTGTTTCACAGCGCGGCCAGCGCGGCCTCGAGCCGCGCCAGGTCGGCCTCGTCGTTGTAGCCCTGCACCGAGACCCGCACGAAGCTGCAGCCGTCGTGGCGCGTCACCGGCACCTCGATGCGATGCTGCTCGAACAGGCGAGCCCGCAGCGCCTCGGCGTCGTCGTGCGGGACGGCCAGCGGCACCATCTGGGCGAAGTCGTCATCGAGGGCGATCGGCGGCAGGCCGGTGCGCTGCGCGACGCGATGCATGAGGGCCACGGCCATGGCATGGCAGCGCGCCCGCACCGATGGCCAGTCGTGCTGGCGCTGGAAGTCGATGGCGGCGGGCACGGCCAGCCAGGCGGCGATGTCGCGCGTGCCCTGCCACTGCAGTCGCCGTTCCAGCACCGTGCTGCCGGTGTAGGCGTCGAAGCCGGTGTG
>JAGWVN010000110.1 GCA_018970865.1 Betaproteobacteria bacterium | reverse complement strand
GCCGACGAGAAGACCAGGAGCGGTTGGCAGAGGCATGGGCAGGCCCGGCAAGGCAGGGAAGGCCCGATGGTAAGCCGGAACACCGCGGATTCCCGGCCTGCCGCCTCAGCCGGTGCACTAGAATCCACCGGTGCGCCTCCTCCGACTCGTCCGCATCGCTCATGTCGTCTGGCGCCACGGCCTGGACGAGATCGCCGCGTCCGGCGCGGCCGCCAGCCTGGGCACCCGCGGCTGGCTGTGGCTGGCGCGTCTGCTGCGTCTGGGTCGCCAGCTGCGCCAGCCGCGCGGCGAACGACTGCGCGAAGCCCTGGAGAGCCTGGGCCCGATCTTCGTGAAGTTCGGCCAGGTGCTGTCGACGCGGCGCGACCTGATGCCCCCCGACATCGCCGACGAGCTCGCGCGTCTGCAGGACCGGGTGCCGCCCTTCCCCGGCGAGCAGGCCATCGCCGAGATCGAGCGCGGCCTGGGCCGCCCGCTCGCCGAGGTCTACGCCGAATTCGACATCACGCCGGTGGCCTCGGCCTCGATCGCCCAGGTGCACTTCGCCCGGCTGCACGACGGTCGTCCGGTGGCGGTGAAGGTGCTGCGCCCGGGCATGGCCCGGGTCATCGAGCGCGACATCGCGCTGCTGCGGACCTTCGGCGGGCTGCTCGCGCGGGTGTCGGCCGACGGCCGACGGCTCAAGCCGCTGGAGGTGATCGACGAGTTCGACACCTACCTGCACGACGAACTCGACCTGATCCGCGAGGCCGCCAACGCCAACCAGCTGCGGCGCAACTTCAGCGGCTCCACGCTGCTGCGGGTGCCCGAGATGTACTGGGACGCCTGCGCGGTGAATGTGCTCACCATGGAGCGCATGCACGGCATCCCGATCGGGCGCATGGACGAGATGCGCGCCGCCGGCATCGACCTGAAGCGGCTATCCCGGGAAGGGGTCGAGATCTTCTTCACGCAGGTGTTCCGCCACGGCTTCTTCCATGCCGACATGCACCCCGGCAACATCCTGGTGGGCGGGCCGGGGCCCGACTTCAACCGCTACATCGCGCTCGACTTCGGCATCGTCGGCACCCTGTCCGAGTTCGACAAGAACTACCTCGCGCAGAACTTCCTGGCCTTCTTCCGCCGCGACTACCGGCGCGTGGCCGAGCTCCATGTCGAGTCGGGCTGGGTGCCACGCCACACCCGCATCGAGGAACTCGAATCGGCGATCCGCGCCTGTTGCGAACCGTTCTTCGACCGGCCCCTGCGGGAGATCTCGCTCGGCCTGGTGCTCATGCGCCTGTTCCAGGCCTCGCGCCGCTTCGATGTCGAGATCCAGCCGCAGCTGGTGCTGCTGCAGAAGACCCTGCTGAACATCGAGGGGCTCGGCCGCCAGCTCGACCCCGATCTCGACCTCTGGGTGACCGCCAAGCCCTTCCTGGAGCGCTGGATGGTGGAGCGCATCGGGCCGGCGGCGCTGCGCGAGCGGCTTGGCCGCGAGGCCACGCAGTGGGCGCAGACCCTGCCGCAGATCCCGCGGCTGCTGCATGGCGCGCTCAGCCGCGCGGCCGCAGGCACCGACGCCCAGGCCATGCCGCCCTGGGCCGGTGCGCTGCTGACCGAGGCGCGGCGCGCGCGACGCTGGCTGTCGGTGCTGGCGGTGGCGGCCCTGCTGCTGGCCCTGTCGCTCGTCGGACTGCTCGGACTGGCGCTGTTCTCGGGCTGAGCGGCAAGGCCTCAGCTCAGGGCGCCGGGCGGCGCGGCGCCGGCGCGCGCGCTCAGCCCGCCGGCTCGTCCAGCCAGGCCCGCAGCTGCCGGTTCACCGCCTCGGCCGCCTCGTACTGCACCCAGTGGCCCACCCCGGGCAGCACCCGCGCCTGGCGATCGCTCGCCTGCGCGCCCAGGCTTTCGGAGAGCCTCACCGGATCGCAGGTGACATCGTGCTCGCCCCAGAGCAGGCGCAGGGGCGCGCGGCACTGCGCCAGCAACTGCGGCAGTCCGCCGCCGCGCGAGATCTCGCGGCTGCGAAAGCGGGTGGCCAGGCAGGCGCGGGTATGCACGGCCAGGGCCAGCGGGTCGATGGCCTCGGGCTGGTGCAGCATCTGCATGGCGAGGTTGTGGCGCATCACCGCGGTCAGGGCCTGCGGATCGGGATCGGCGAGCGCCCGGCGCCAGGCCAGCATCTCGCCCTTCGGGCGGCGCGCTCCAGCATGGCCGGCGGGGCCGAGCAGGATCAGCCGGCGCACCGCCAGGCGACCGGCCGCGAGGTGCGCGGCCACCAGCCCGCCGAAGGAGAAGCCGGCCAGGTCGAATGGCTGATCCGCGCCGAGCAGGGCCTCGATCGACTGCGCCATCCCTTCCACGAGCGAGCCCATTGCGGCCGGCTCCACCGGCTCGGCGGAGTCGCCGTAACCCGGCATGTCGGCCACCCAGACGGCATGGCGCAGGGCCAGGGCATCGATGTTGCGCGCCCAGTGCAGCCAGTTGCCGTGGCCGCCATGCAACAGCACCAGGGGCGGGCCCTCGCCGAAGCCGCGCCAGCGCAGCTGGCCGGCGCCCAGGGGCAGGTCGCGGATGCGGGCAAGGGCCTCGAGCCGTCGGATCGGCTCGGGCGTGTCGGGATGGGCCGGCAGGTCGGCAGGGTGGACGCGGGACATCGCCCGATCATGCGGGCGCGTCGCCCCCCGCTCAAGGCGGGCGATTCCGAGGGCTGCGCGATGGTGTCCGGTGGCCACGGATTTCCACGACACCCGCATGCCCACCCCGCCGCCGACGGCCGATTGCGGAATACTGCCCGCCACCGTCACCCGCTGGGCGCCCGCCATGCTGATCGCCTCCGTGCTGCTCTACCTCGCCATCACCATCGGCATCGGCCTGTGGGCCGCCCGCCGGGTGCACAACGCGAAGGACTACCTGGTGGCCGGCCGCAGCCTGCCGCTCTACATGAACATGGCCACGGTCTTCGCGACCTGGTTCGGCGCCGAGACCGTGCTCTCGGTGTCGGCCACCTTCGCCAAGGACGGCCTGCACGGCGTGCCGGCCGACCCCTTCGGCGCCTCGTTCGCGCTGGTCTTCGTGGCGCTGTTCTTCGCGAAGGCCTTCTACCGGATGGACCTGCTGACCATCGGCGACTTCTATCACAAGCGCTACGGCAAGCTCGTGGAGGTGCTCACCAGCCTGGCGATCACCGCCTCCTACCTCGGCTGGACCTCGGCCCAGCTGACCGCGCTCGGCCTGGTCTTCCATGTGCTGAGCGGGGGCGCGCTGAGCCTGAACGAGTGCATCGCGCTCGGCGCGGCGGTGGTGATCGTCTACACGATGTTCGGCGGCATGTGGTCGGTGGCGCTCACCGACCTCTTCCAGACCGTGATCATCGTGATCGGCCTGCTGGTCATCGCCTGGCTGATCGGCGATCTCGCCGGCGGGCCGGCCAAGGTGATCGCGCAGGCCCACGCCGACGGCAAGTTCGACTTCTGGCCCTCGGGCGGAGTGGCCGAGTGGCTGCCCTTCGTGGCGGCCTGGATGACCATGGCGCTGGGCTCGATCCCGCAGCAGGATGTCTTCCAGCGGGTGACCAGCGCGAAGGACGAACGCACCGCGGTGCGCGGCACGCTGCTGGGCGGCGCGGCCTATTTCATCTTCGCCTTCGTGCCCATGTTCATCGCGTACGCCGCGATCGTCATCGATCCGACCTTCACCGATCTCTTCGCCTCCGAGGACGGCCGCGAGGTGCAGCGCATCCTCCCCGACCTGATCCTCAACAGGATGCCGGGCTGGGCGCAGGTGGTGTTCTTCGGGGCCCTGCTCTCGGCGATCCTGTCCACCGCCAGCGGCGCGCTGCTCGCGCCCACCGCGCTGTTCACCGAGAATGTGCTGCGCCCGTTCATGCCGCGGGTGAGCGACCGCCGCTTCCTGGTGATGCTGCGCACGGTGCTGGTGCTGTTCTCCTGCGCGGCCCTCCTGTTCGCGCTGAACTCGCGCAGCACCATGTACGAGATGGTGCAGAACGCCTACAAGGTCACGCTGGTGGGCGCGCTGGTGCCGCTGGCCGCGGGCATCTTCTGGAAGCGGGCCACCGTGCAGGGCGCGCTGCTGTCGATCTTCAGCGGGCTGGTGGTCTGGCTGGCTTGCGAGACCAATTTCGCCGACGCGCTGGTGCCGCCGCAGATCAACGGCCTGATCGCCGCGCTGGCGGGCATGCTGATCGGCTCGCTCGCCCCGCAACTCGTGCCCGACCACCGGGGAGGCGCGGCCTCCACCGCGTGATGCGCGGCAACGGACCGGCGGGGGGTCGCGGCCAGGCCGGCGGCCGGTACGGGCCGCGGATTCGGTGGCACACTCCAACCGGGCAGCAACCCCGCTCTCGCAGTCACCGATGTCCGATGTGAACTCCCGCCTGGCCCTGCCGGCGACCCCAACCCCGGCCACGACTTCCGCCGGAGCCGACCCGCGCAACGCGCCGCCGGATGCGCCCCGGCGCTTCCTGGTGTGCGACGACCACCCGATCGTCGCCGAGGCGATCGCCGATTGCCTCGAACTCGCCATGCCCGGCAGCCTGATCAGCCGGGTGTCCACCCTGCAGGCCGCGCTCGCCGCGCTGCGCGCCCACCCGGCCTTCGACCTGGTGGTGCTCGATCTCGGCCTGCCCGACGCGCAGGGCCTGAGCGCGGTGCGTGAAGCGCGCGAGGCCGACCCGATGTCGCCGGTGGTGGTGGTCTCGGGCAGCGACGAGCCCTCGCTGATCCTGGCGGCGATCGAGGCCGGCGCCATGGGCTTCGTGCCCAAGTCGGCCGACCGCCGCACGCTGGTGAGCGCCCTGACCACGGTGGCCGGCGGCGCGCTGTACCTGCCGCCCGATCTGCCCGGCGCGCCGAGTGCGGCCCCGGTCGACGGGGCGCGCGGCCTGGGTCTCACGCCGCGCCAGACCGATGTGCTCCGGCTGATCCTTCGCGGGCTGCCCAACAAGCTGATCTGCCGCGAGCTGGCGCTCTCCGAGAACACCGTCAAGATCCATGTCAGCAATGTGCTGCAGGCGCTGGGCGCGCGCAGCCGCACCGAGGCGGTGGTGATCGCGGCCCGGCTGGGCGTCTCGGTCCGCTGAACCGCATGCGCCTGCCCTCCGGCGCCAGCGCCCAGCTCCTGTCGGCGGCGCTTGGCTCGGGCCGCAGTCCCGCCACGGTGAGGGTGCAGCTGCTGGCCCGCGCGGTGCGCATGGGCAGCCTCTCGGCCGCCCTGTTCGTGCCCCTGCTGGCCTGGGTGGCCCACGCCCACGCATCGCCCCTGCGCGTGGCGCTGTGGCTGGCCGCGGGCGCGCTCATCAGCGTCACCCGCTACGGGCTGGCCGGCGCCTGCCTGCGCGCGGTCGAGGCCGGCCCGCTCACCGACGAGCAGGCGGCAGACTGGCGCCGACGGCTGCTGCTTGGCGCGGCCCTGGGTGGCGCCAACGGCCTGCTCGCCACGCTGCTGCTCATGCCCGGCATCGACCATGACGGCATGGCGCTGCTCACCATGCTGCTGGTGTGCTGGTCCACCGGCCCGCTCAGCGCCACCCACGCCATCCCCGAGCACGCCACCACCTACGCGACGGTCTTCTTCCCGCCGGTGATGCTGTGCTGGCTGGCCAGCCCGTTTCCCGGCGGCTGGGCGGTGGCCGCGGTGCTGGTGCTGCTGGTGGCCTCGCTGCTCGGGCAGTCGCGCGCCAATGGCCGCACCCTGTCGGGCGCGCTCGACCTGGCCGTGGAGCGCTCGCAGCTCGCCCGCGAGGTCTCGCAGCAGCGCACCGCGGTCGAGGCCACCAGCAACGCCAAGTCGCTGTTCATCGCCGCGGCCAGCCACGACCTGCGCCAGCCGGTCACCTCGCTGAAGATCGTGGTCGAGATGCTGCGCGATCCCCGGGTCGAGACCGCGCCCGAGCGCCGCGCCGCGCTGCTCGCCCGGCTCGACACCTCGGTCAACGCGCTCGACGACCTGCTCACCGGCATCCTCGACCTGTCGCGGCTGGAGGCCGATGTGGTCACCGCCAACCTCGCGCCCACCGCGCTCGACACCCTGTTCGAGGGGCTGCGCGAGGCCTTCGCCGCGCAGTCGAGCGCCCGCGGCATCGAGCTGCAGTTCGTGCCCACCGACCTGGTGCTGGTCACCGACCGGGTGATGCTCGCGCGCATGGTGCGCAACCTGGTGGACAACGCCCTGCGCTACACCCCCCAGGGCTCGGTGCGGGTCGAGGCGGTCCGGCTGCCGCGCGAGGTGTGCATCCGGGTGAGCGACACCGGCCCCGGCATTCCGGCCGACCAGCACGCGCGCATCTTCGACGACTTCATCCAGCTCCAGAATCCGGCGCGTGACCGCTCCCGCGGCCTGGGGCTGGGCCTGGCGATCGTGCGACGGCTGTGCGCCCGCCTGGGCTACCAGATTTCGCTGTCCTCCAGCCCTGGTCAGGGCACCATCTTCACCATCGTCATCCCCGCCGACCGGATCGCCGCCCGCGCCCTGATCGAGCCACCCGCCCCCGAGGCGAGTTCGAACTCGCTGCGCGGGCTGCGCGTGCTGCTGGTCGAAGACGACCCGCTGGTTCGCGATGCCCTGTCGCTCGGCCTGGCGCGGCTGGGCGCGCAGGTCACCCCGGTGCCCGGCGTGAGCGCGCTGCAGACGATGCTTCGCGATCAGCGCCCCGCGCCGGCCTGGGATGCCTGCGTCACCGACATGCGCATGGAGGACGAGTCCTCGGGCTACCAGGTGATCGCGGCCCTGGCCGGGCGGCTGCCCCGCGATCGGGTGGTGGTGCTTACCGGCGAGACCCGGCCCGATCTGGTCGCCGCGATGACCGCCAACGGGCTGCGGCTGGTGCACAAGCCGGCCACCTCGGCGCAGGTGGCCACCGCCTTGCGTCAGGCGCTGGCCGCGAGGCAGGGCGCCGAGGCCGACGCCGACGAAACCGCCGGCCGCTGAGCCCGGGCCGCGCGGGCCGCGGGCGCCCTTCCCCGGCCGCTGGCCAGGCGGCCGATCCGGCGCAGGCCGCCGGCCTAGAGGCCGATCAGGCGCAGGTCCAGCCGGCCCGCCGCCACCGGCGGGCACCAGTGGTAGGCGCCGGACACCGGCCGGCTCATGCCGAAGATCGCGTCGCGGGTGCCGTCGTCGGCGCCGATCATGCGCCGCAACTGCGCCTCGAAGGCGTCGAAGGAGGCGCCAAAGGAGGCGAACATCAGGCCGCCCTGCTCGCCCTTCACCCAGGGCATCGAGCGACGCAGGGTGAACGCCTCGGGCGTGAAGTCCTCCTGGGCGGTGCGCCGCACATGGGCGCTGGCCGGCGCGTCCTCGATCTCGGCGTTGTCGGCCAGACGGCGGCCGATCGCGAGGTCTCTTGCCGCCGGGCTCATCGCCGCGATCGCGGCGAAGTCATGCTGCCAGCGCTGCACCGCCACGAAGCTGCTGCCGGCCAGTCCGGCCGGCCCGCCCTCGAAAAACCCGGCCCGCAGCGCCGCGTCATCCACCGGGTTCTCGGTGCCGTCCTCGTAGCCGGTGAGGTCGCGGCCGCCAAGATGCCGGAAGGCATCGAAGGCCTCCTGCGGCAGGAAGGCATCGCCCAGGGCGCGGGCGAGCTCGGCGCCACGCAGATAGAGCTCGCCCGGCTCCTCGCCGCGCAGCCAGCACCAGAGGGCCGCCGGCGTGGCCGGCAGCTCCACGCCGGCGCCCACCAGCGGCGGAAACGGCCGCAGGCCGGGCACGCGGGCCGAGAGTTCGGCCACCAGGGTGGCGCCCAGGCCGACCACCGTGGCGCGGCCATCGGCCGCTGCGGCGAGACCGCGCAGCGCGGCCCGCGGATCGGCGCCCGGCCGCAGCGAGAAGCTCAGGTAGCGGGCGTGGGCCGGGACGGGTTCCAGGATGCCGGTCTGCATGCGGTGAGTCTCCAGGTCAGGTGCCGGCCAGCCGGACGAAGTCCTGGGCATAGCCGCGAAGGGTCTTGAGCAGGTGGGCGCGCTGGGCGGCGCTGGCCCGCGCGAGCAGCTGCGTGGAGAGCTGGTCGCTGAGCGCGACCGCCTCGTCCAGACGCTGGCGCCGGGCTGGATCAGACGGGGTCCAGAAGCTCAGCAGGAAATCGCGCACCTGACGGGTGGCCTCGGCCGGCGGCGGGCGTTCGCGCGAGAGCCGGGCGAACAGGCCGAGCAGCGCCTGGTTGCGGCGCTGGCGCTCGGCATACCAGAGCTCCTCGGTGGCCGGCAGGCCGGCGGCGAGCTGGCGCAGCTCGCGCTCCTGGCCCCCCTCCAGCCGGCCGAGGAAGAACTCGGCCCGCCTGACGACCCGATCGGCGCGGGCCGCCACCCGGTCAGCCGGCCTCTCGGGCAGGAACTTCTCGCGGTAGTCCTCGTCGGCCTCGGCCATGCGCCGGCGCAGACGGTCGAGCTGGTCGGGCCGCAGGGTGAGGGCGAGCTCGGCCACCGCGGGCGCCAGACGCTCGGCCAGCGGCGACCAGGCCTCGGTCACCCGCGCCCGCCAGCGCCCCACGGCGATCGGTTCGGTCGCGCCGGGCGCGGCGCCGCGCAGCTGCGCCTCGACCTCGCCCAGGAACTCGGCATAGCCCGGCAGCTGGCCGCGCCGGTGCCAGCGATGCAGTTCGTCGAGCCGGCGCGACACCAGCGCGCGCTGGTCTTCGTCCAGCGCCAGGTAGCGGTCGAGCTGCCAGCTTGACCAGGCTGGCAGCAGGTCGTAGCCCAGCCGTGCCATGGTGCAGCCCGAGAGCAGCAGGGCGAGCAGCGCCAGCAGCGCGCCCAGCCGCCAGCCCCGCGTGGTAAGATCCGGGGTTACGCTCGACGGCCGCAAGCCCCTGAAAAGCAAGGAAAAAATGAACATCGTCATCCTCGCCGCCGGCATGGGCAAGCGCATGCGCTCGGATCTTCCGAAGGTGCTGCACCCGATCGCCGGACGGCCGATGCTGGCCCATGTGCTCGATCGCGCCCGCAGTCTAGCCCCGAAGCGGCTGGTGGTGGTCTACGGCCATGGCGGCGAGCAGGTTCCGCAGCGGCTGGCCGCGCCCGATCTCGCCTGGGCGAAGCAGGAGCCGCAACTGGGCACCGGGCACGCGGTGATGCAGGCGGTGCCGCTGCTCGATGACAGCGTGCCCACCCTGGTGCTCTATGGCGATGTGCCGCTGACCACCGACGCCACCCTGGCGCGGCTGTGCGCCGCCGCGCAGGCGCCGGCCGGCGCCGCGCCGCGGCTGGGCCTGCTCACCGTCACCCTGCCCGACCCCACCGGTTACGGCCGCATCGTGCGCGAGCAGGGCCGCATCACCCGCATCGTCGAGCACAAGGACGCCACCGAGGCGCAGCGCGCCATCACCGAGGTGAACACCGGCATCCTGGTGGCGCCCACGCCGGCGCTCAGGCGCTGGCTGGCCGGGCTGTCCAACCGCAACGCCCAGGGCGAGTACTACCTCACCGACATCATCGCCAGCGCCGTGGCCGAGGGCCTGGAGGTGGCCGGCGTGCAGCCCGATGCCGTCTGGGAGACCCTCGGCGTGAACAGCAAGGCGCAGCTCGCCGAGCTCGAGCGCGTCCGCCAGGGCAACCAGGCCGCGGCGCTGCTCGAGCAGGGCGTCACCCTGGCCGACCCGGCCCGCATCGACATCCGCGGCAGCCTCGCCTGCGGGCGCGATGTCAGCATCGACATCAACTGCGTGTTCGAGGGCAGGGTGGTGCTCGGCGACGGCGTGAGCATCGGCCCGAACTGCGTGCTGCGCGACACCACGCTCGCGGCCGGCACCCAGGTGCTCGCCTTCAGCCACCTCGACGGCGCGCAGGTGGGCGCCGGCTCGCGCATCGGGCCCTACGCCCGGCTGCGGCCCGGCACGGTGCTGGCCGAGGAGGTGCATGTGGGCAACTTCGTCGAGACCAAGGCCGCCCGCTTCGACACCCAGGCCAAGGCCAACCACCTCGCCTATGTGGGCGATGCGGTGGTGGGCAAGCGGGTGAACATCGGCGCCGGCACCATCACCTGCAACTACGACGGCGTGAACAAGCACCTCACCGTCATCGGCGACGACGCCTTCATCGGCAGCGACACCCAGCTGGTGGCGCCGGTCACGGTGGGCGCGGGCGCCACCCTGGGCGCGGGCACCACCCTCACCCGCGAGGCGCCGGCCGGCAAGCTCACCATCTCGCGCGCCCGGCAGGTCACCGTCCCCAACTGGCAGCGGCCGGTCCGCAAGCCCAAGGAGTAGCCCCATGTGCGGCATCGTCGGCGCGGTCGCGCAACGCGACATCGTTCCCATCCTCATCGAGGGGCTGCGCAAGCTGGAGTACCGGGGCTATGACTCCGCCGGCCTGGCCATCCTGAACGACACCATGTCGCGGGTGCGCTCGGTGGGCCGGGTGGCCGAATTGCAGGCCCGCGCCACGGCCGACGGCGCGCAGGCGCCCACCGGCATCGCCCACACCCGCTGGGCCACCCACGGCGGGGTCACCGAGAACAACGCCCACCCGCACGCCTCGCTGGGCGGCGGGCTGCAGGTCTCGGTGGTGCACAACGGCATCATCGAGAACCACGAGGCGCTGCGCGCCGAGCTGCGCGCCGCCGGCTACACCTTCGAGTCGCAGACCGACACCGAGGTCATCGCCCACCTGGTGCACTCGCTGGTCGCCACCGGGCTCACCCTGCTGCAGGCGGTGCGCGCCGCGGTCGAGCGCCTGGAGGGCGCCTATGCCATCGCCGTGATCAGCAGCCGCGAGCCGCACACCGTGGTGGGCTCGCGGCGCGGCTCGCCGCTGCTGCTCGGCGTGGGCAGCAACGGCTCGGGCCAGGGCGAGAACTTCCTGGCCTCCGATGCCTCGGCCCTGCTGCAGGTCACCCGCCATGTCGCCTACCTCGAAGAGGGCGATGTGGTCGAGATCCGCCGCGACGGCTTCACCGTGCTCGGCGCCGACGGCCAGCCCGCGCAGCGCCCGATCGTGCAGAGCCAGCTCAGCGCCGAATCGATCGAGCTGGGCCGCTACGCCCACTACATGCAGAAGGAGATCTTCGAGCAGCCCGGCGCCATCGCCAACACCCTCGAGATGGTCACCGGCGGCAGCTCGCTCTCGCCCGGCCTGTTCGGCGCCGAGGCCCACGAGGTGCTGGCGCGCACGCGCCAGGTGCTCATCCTGGCCTGCGGCACCAGCTTCCATGCCGGGCTGGTGGCGCGCTACTGGATCGAGTCGGTGGCGCGTCTGCCGGTGAGCGTGGAGATCGCCAGCGAGTACCGCTACCGCGAGTCGGTGGCGCAGCCCGGCACCCTGGTGATCACCATCTCGCAGTCGGGCGAGACCATCGACACCCTGTCGGCGCTGCAGCACGCCCACGCCCAGGGCATGGGCGACTCGCTCTCCATCTGCAATGTGCCCGAGTCGGCGCTCATCCGCGCCTCGCGGCTGCGCTTCCTCACCCGCGCCGGCCCCGAGATCGGGGTGGCCTCCACCAAGGCCTTCACCACCCAGCTCGCGTCGCTGTTCGTGCTCACGCTGGTGCTGGCGCGTCAGCGCGGCCTGCTCTCGCCCGAGCGCGAGCATGAGCTCATCACCCAGCTGCGCCACCTGCCGGTGGCCCTGAACCGGGTGCTCGAGTGCGAACCCGCGGTGGCGGCCTGGGCGCAGCGCTTTGCCGCCCGCGACCACGCGCTCTTCCTGGGCCGCGGCGTGCACTTTCCCATCGCGATGGAAGGCGCGCTCAAGCTCAAGGAGATCACCTACATCCACGCCGAGGCCTACGCCGCCGGCGAGCTCAAGCACGGGCCGCTGGCGCTGGTCGATGACCGCATGCCGGTGGTGGTGGTGGCCCCCAACGACACCCTGATCGAGAAGCTCAAGAGCAATCTGCAGGAGGTGCGCGCCCGCGGCGGCGAGCTCTTCGTGTTCGCCGATCGCGACACGCGGCTTGCGCCGAGCGACGGCGTGCATGTCATCCACCTGCACGACCATGCCGGCCTGCTCTCGCCCATCCTGCATGTGCTGCCGCTGCAGCTGCTGTCCTATCACGCCGCCCTGGCCCGTGGCACCGATGTCGACAAGCCGAGGAATCTGGCCAAGAGCGTGACGGTGGAATAGGCGGCAGAGACTGCCGCGATTGCCCATGACCGACGACCCGCTCGCCCTGCGGCTTGCGCCCCTGATCGACCACCCCCTCCATCGCCTGCTCGGGCTGGAGGCGTGCCGCAGCCACGACGGCGAGGGGCATCTCGCCATCACCGTGAGCGCCATCAACAGCAGCCCGGCCGGCGGTCTGCACGGCGGCGTGGTCTACCTGCTCAGCGATGTCTGCGCCATGGTCGGCCTGATGAGCCGGCTGCCGGCCGACCAGCATGCGGTGACCCATGACATCCAGGTGTCGGTCATGCGCTCGGCGGGGCCGGGCGATCGCGTGAGCTTCGACTCGCGCATCACGCACCTCGGCCGTCGCCTGTGCTTCTGCGAGGTGGTGGTGCAAGGCGGCGGAAAAACCCTGGCAACCGCCCGGGTCACCAAGAGCCTTGTCGCGGCACCGGGGTAGATGACCCAGCCCTGAGTCGCGAGCCGGGCTCCTCGCGGGGGGCGCCGGCGCCTGGCAAACCGATGCGCGAGGCGACTTCAGCGGATCAGAACCACCGGCTCCCAGGCCTGGCGCGGCGAGAGGATCCGCAGGCTTCCCCGGGGATCCCACCCCAGAACCCGCGTGTCGCCCGTGATGAACACCTCAGCGCCTGCGGTGTGAGCCGCGGCCACGAGGCGGGCATCCGCATCAGCGGCGGGCTCGGCAAGATCCGGCACAAGCGCCGCACAGGCCCACAGCGCATCGAAGCGCTCGAGTGCCGGCCCATGGCGAGGGAACTTGCGCCGCAGCACGGCATGCGCTTGCCCACGCACCAGGGCGCTGGTCAGGACGCGGCGTGACTGCCCCGCGGGCCTGGGGCCCCTCGGACAAAGCGCTCCGACCCTCACCCCCGCAGCCGCGCACACACCGCCGCCGTCACCTGCGCGGTGGTGGCCG
>JAGWVN010000109.1 GCA_018970865.1 Betaproteobacteria bacterium | reverse complement strand
CGCTGAGGCCCGGTGCCCGGCCCGGCGCGCGCCTTGGCGAGCGCCGGCTTTTGCGCGAGACTGCGCGGTCTTTCTCCAGGAGCAGGCAGCCATGTCCCGCAGCATCCGCGTGTTCATCGACGGCGAGGCCGGCACCACCGGCCTGGGCATCCGTGAGCGGCTTCAGGCCCAGTCGGGCTTCGAGCTGGTGTCGATCGCACCCGAGCGCCGCAAGGATCCGCAGGCCAAGCGCGAACTGATGGCCGGGGTCGATGTGGTGGTGCTGTGCCTGCATGACGATGCCGCCCGCGAGACCGTGGCGCTGGCCGACGCCATGGGCGCGAGCGCGCCGCGGCTGCTGGATGCGAGCAGCGCCCACCGGGTGGCGCCGGGCTGGGTCTACGGTTTTGCCGAGATGGCGCCGGGACAGGCCCAGGCGATCCGCGCCGCCGCGCGCGTGTCCAATCCCGGTTGCTATCCCACCGGCGCAATCGCGCTGTTGCGGCCGCTGCGCGAAGCGGGGCTGCTGCCAGCGGACTACCCGGTGGCGATCCCGGCGGTGAGCGGCTACAGCGGCGGCGGGCGCTCGATGATCGAGGCCCACGAGGCCGGCAAGGCGCCAGCGTTCGAATACTACGGCCTGGGGCTGGAGCACAAGCACCTGCCCGAGATCCAGACCCATGCCGGCCTGAGCCGCCGGCCGATCTTCCTGCCCTCGGTGGGCAGCTATCGCCAGGGCATGCTGGTGATGGTGCCGCTGCACCTCGATCTGCTCGCGCCCGGCACCGACGGCGCGCGGCTGCATGCGGCGCTGGCCGAGCGCTATCGCGACGCCGCCGGCATCCGGGTGCTGCCGGCCGAGCCCGAGGGGCGCATCGAGCCCGAAGCGCTCAATGACACCGATGCCATGGAGCTGCGGGTCTTCGCCAATCCGGCCCGCGGGCAGGCCGTGCTGGTGGCGCGGCTCGACAACCTCGGCAAGGGCGCCTCGGGCGCCGCGGTCGAGAACCTGCGGCTGATGACCGGGGTCTGAAGCGCCTGCGGCAGGCCTGCCTGCCGCCCTGATGCGGATCCCTCGCCGGGGATAACCCTAGGACAGCGTCTGCATCAAAACCGTTACAGTTGCGTGTTTGCCTACCCACCCGCTCCCTGCGAGATCGCCCATGAAGAGCCTGCTGCCGCTTGCGCACGCCATTGACCGGTTCAACACCCTCTTCGGCCGGATCGCCATCTGGGCCACCTTCATCTCCTGCATGGTCTCGGCGGGCAATGCCAGCATCCGCTACCTCTTCGACAAGAGCTCCAACGCCTGGCTGGAACTGCAGTGGTACCTGTTCGCCGTCAATGTCATGCTCGGCGCGGCCATGGTGCTGCGCGTGAACGAGCATGTCCGGGTCGATGTGCTCTATGGCCGGGCCTCGGGCACCCGCAAGGCGGCCATCGACCTCTTCGGCATGATCTTCTTCCTCATGCCAGCCGCACTGCTCATGGTCTGGATGTCCTGGCCGTGGTTCCTCGATTCCTTCATCCACAACGAGATGTCCAGCAACGCCGGCGGTCTGGTGCGCTGGCCGGTGAAGCTCATGGTGCCGCTGGGCTTCCTGATGCTGTCGCTGCAGGGCATCTCCGAGATCATCAAACGGGTGTGCTTCCTGCAGGGCACCTACGAGATGAACCTCCAGTACGAACGGCCGCTGCAGTGATCGTCGACCGCCCAGTCCAATCCTTCAAGAGCATTTCCCGATGATCACGATGCAAAACATGGCGCCGCTGATGTTCGGCAGCCTGGTCATAGTCATGCTGATCGGGTTCCCGGTCGCGTTCTCGCTGGCGGCGCTCGGCCTGTTCGCCGGCTTCATCTCCATCGAGCTCGGCTTCTTCCCGGCGCAGTACATGGCCAACCTGCCGCTGCGCATTTTCGGCATCCTGTCCAACGATCTGCTGCTGGCCATCCCCTTCTTCACCTTCATGGGGGCCATCCTCGAGCGCTGCGGCCTGGCCGAAGACCTGCTCGAGGGCACCGGCCAGCTCTTCGGCTCGGTGCCGGGGGGGCTGGCCTACGCGGTCATCATCGTCGGTGCCATCCTGGGCGCGATCACCGGCACGGTGGCCGCCTCGGTGATCGCCATGGGCGTGATCTCGCTGCCCATCATGATGCGCTACGGCTACAACATGCGGCTGGCCACCGGCGTGATCGCCGCCTCGGGCACGATCACCCAGGTGATCCCGCCCTCGCTGGTGCTGGTGGTGCTCGCCGACCAGCTCGGCAAGTCGGTGGGCGACATGTACAAGGGCGCCATCGGCCCCTCCATCGCCCAGACCCTGATCTTCATCGCCTACATCGTGGTGCTGTCGATCCTCAAGCCGCACTACATGCCGCCGCTGCCCCCCGAGGCGCGCACCATCTCCGGCTGGGCGCTCTGGAAGAAGGTGCTCTGGGGCATGGTGCCCTCGGTGGTGCTGATCTTCCTGGTGCTGGGCACCATCTTCATGGGCCTGGCCACGCCCACCGAGGCGGGCGCCATGGGCGCGGTGGGCGCCATGGTGCTGGCGGCGATCAACCGCCGTCTGACCTGGAAGCTCATCCGGGAAGGCATGGAGTCCACCGGCCGCATCACCGCCATGGTGATCTTCATCCTGGTCGGTTCCACGGTGTTCTCGCTGGTCTTCCAGGGCGTTGATGGCGCGATCTGGATCGAGCACATGCTCATCTCCATGACCGGCGGCACGGTGGTCGGCTTCCTGGTGGTGGTCAACCTGTTCGTGTTCTTCCTGGCCTTCTTCCTCGATTTCTTCGAGATCGCCTTCATCATCATCCCGCTGCTTGCGCCCGTGGCGGCCAAGCTCGGCATCGACCTGATCTGGTTCGGCGTGCTGCTCTGCGTGAACATGCAGACCTCGTTCATGCACCCGCCCTTCGGCTTCGCGCTGTTCTACCTGCGCGGCATCGCGCCCAAGGAGGTGAAGAGCTCCGACATCTACCTCGGCGCCATCCCCTGGGTGTTCCTGCAGTTGCTGCTGGTGGCCATCCTGATCTTCTGGCCGGGCATGGTCACGATGTGGCTCGACAAGGAGGTGGCGGTCGATCTCGACAAGGTCAAGATCGAGGTCCAGTCCGATGACGACAAGCCCGGCGCCGATGGCAAGGGCGATGGGGCCAAGGGCGAGGACGGCAAGCCTGCCGAGGAGGAGGATCTCGGCAAGCTGCTGCAGAAGCAGATGCTGGAGGATGCCGCCAAGGACGCGAAGGACGCGGCCAAGCCCGACGGCAAGTAGCCGGGCGCGTCAGGCCGTTCGCAACGGGGGCTTCGGTCCCCGTTGTCGTTTTGCGGCTCACTGATCCGCTCTGCCGTCCCAATGAAAACGGGGGCCGAAGCCCCCGTGGTGCTGCCCCACCGGCGCAGGCGGCCTGGCCGCCCGCGCCTCGCGCGCTCAGCGGCGCACGGTGGCCATGAAGTCGTCGAAGGTGTTCTCGGTGACCCGGAACCAGAGGATCTGGTCGCGCTGGAAACCGAAGTAGTGGTCGTGCAGTTTCTTGAACTCGGCGCTCTTGGCGGTGGTCTCGGCGTAGACCTCCTGGGCGGCCTTGAAGCAGGCCTCCATCACCGGGCGCGGGAAGGCCTTGAGCACGGTGCCGCTGGCCACCATGCGCTTGAGCGCCTGGGGGTTGCCGGCGTCGTACTTCGACATCATGAAGGTGTTGCCTTCCTCGTTGGCCGCTTCCCAGGCGGCGCGGAAGTCGGGCGGCAGGGCGTCGAGCGCCTTCTGGTTGACGATGCTGTGCAGCGCCGGGCCACCTTCCCACCAGCCGGGGTAGTAGTAGAACTTGGCCACCTTGTTGAAGCCGAGCTTCTCGTCATCGTAGGGGCCCACCCATTCCGCCGCGTCGATGGTGCCCTTCTCGAGCGCCGGGTAGATGTCGCCACCGGCGATCTGTTGCGGCACCACGCCCAGCTTGGTGAGCACCTGACCGGCAAAGCCGCCGACCCGGAACTTCAGGCCTTTCAGGTCCTCGACGGTGTTGATCTCCTTGCGGAACCAGCCGCCCATCTGCGCGCCGGTGTTGCCGTTCAGGAAGGCCACCACGCCGCTCTTGCGGGCGAACTCGTTGAAGATCTTCTCGCCGCCGCCGTGATGCCACCAGGCGTTGTACTGCCGGGCGTTCAGGCCGAAGGGGATGGCGGTGGCCACGGCCCAGCTCGGCTCCTTGCCGAAGTAGTAGTAGAGCGCGGTGTGGCCGGCCTCGACAGTGCCGCTCTGCACGGCGTCGAGCACCTGCAGGCCCGGGACGATCTCGCCGGCCGCGTGCACGGTGATCTGGAACTTGTTGTTCGTGATCTGGGCGACGCGGCGCGCCACGACCTCGGCGGCGCCGTAGATGGTGTCGAGCGACTTGGGGAAGCTCGAGGCCAGACGCCAGCGCACGGTGGGCTGGGCGCGAACGATGGCCGGGGCGGCCAGCACGCCGGCGGCGGCGCCGACGCCAGCCTTGCCGAGGAAATTGCGACGTTGCATGAGTGGGTGTCTCCGGAAGGACAAAAGGGCCGCCCTGCGAGGCGGCGGTTCTTGGAACGCGCGACTATAGCCGCGGCCCTCCGGAGGGCCTATCAGGACTTTCCCTGCCCGCGACGCTCGTAGGGTTCAGCCCAGTCTTGCACGGGCGCGCGCGATCGCGGCCCGCACCTGGGCCGGCGCCGTGCCGCCGATGTGGCCGCGCGAGCCCACCGAACCCTCCAGGGTGAGGGCGGCGAAGACATCCTCGGCGATCTCCGGGGCGAAGCGCTGCAGGCTGGCCAGCGGCAGGGCGGACAGGTCCACGCCCTCGTCGGCGGCGTGGCGCACCGCGCGCGCCACCGCCTCGTGCGCGTCCCGGAAGGGCAGGCCCCGACGCACCAGGTAGTCGGCGAGGTCGGTGGCGGTGGAGAAGCCTTCGGCCGCCGCCTGCCGCATGCGCTCGGCGCGCACCTCGATGCCCGCGACCATCTCGGCGAAGATCCGCAGGGTCTGCTCCAGGGTGTCGACGGTGTCGAAGAGCGGCTCCTTGTCTTCCTGATTGTCCTTGTTGTAGGCGAGCGGCTGGCCCTTCATGAGGGTGAGCAGCGACACCAGGTGACCGGTGACGCGGCCGGTCTTGCCGCGGGCGAGCTCCGGCACATCGGGGTTCTTCTTCTGCGGCATGATCGACGAGCCGGTGCAGAAGCGGTCGGGCAGGTCGATGAAGCCCACGCGCGGCGACATCCAGATCACCAGCTCTTCCGACAGCCGCGACACATGGGTCATGACCAGCGCGGCGGCGGCGCAGAACTCGATCGCGAAGTCGCGGTCGGAGACCGCGTCGAGGGAGTTCTCGCAGACGCCGTCGAAGCCCAGCGCGCGGGCCACCCGCTCGCGGTCGATCGGATAGCTGGTGCCGGCGAGCGCCGCCGCGCCCAGGGGCAGCCGGTTGACCCGCGCCCGGCAGTCGCTCAGGCGCTGCGCGTCGCGCGAGAACATCTCCACATAGGCCATCAGGTGATGGCCGAAGCTGATCGGCTGGGCCACCTGCAGATGGGTGAAGCCCGGCATGATCGTGTCGGCATGGCGTTCGGCCACCGACAGCAGCGCGCGCTGCAGTTCGGCCAGCAGCAGCACCAGCGCGTCGATCTGGTCGCGCAGCCAGAGGCGGATGTCGGTGGCCACCTGGTCGTTGCGCGAGCGCGCGGTGTGCAGACGCTTTCCGGCATCGCCCACCAGCTCGGTGAGGCGCTTCTCGATGTTCAGGTGCACATCCTCGAGGTCGAGCTGCCAGACGAAGCGGCCCTGCTCGATCTCCTCGCGGATCTGCGCCATGCCACGCTCGATGTCGGCCAGGTCGGCCGCGCTGATCAGCCCGCAGGCCTGCAGCATGGCCGCGTGCGCGAGCGAGCCGCGAATGTCGTGCAGCGCAAGTCGCTGATCGAAGCCCACCGAGGCGGTGTACCGTTTCACGAGCTCCGAGACCGGTTCGGAGAAACGGCCCGACCAGGCCTCGGTTTTCTTGGCGAATTGATCTGTCATAATCGACCGATTATATGCGCGGCCCTGCCGGGCCCCTGCCGTCGGGCTGTCGCGGCGTGCCGGCGAGGGCGCGGTTCTCCGCCCGGGCCGGATCGGCCAGACCAGAGGGAGTTGCATGCAGCCGGTCAGTCAGCTGCCCCCGGTTCTCGGTACCGTGGTTTCACGGCGCGTGTCCGACGGCGCCGACATCCCCGTCATCCCCGACTGCTGCAATGTCGGCATCACCGCCCGCATCCTGGTCGCGCTCAACATTGCGGCGCTGCTGCTGGCCGCCCTCACCGGCGATTCCCCCGGCGACATGCTCACGCGGGCGGCGGTGCTGTGCGGCGTGCTCGAGCCGGTGGCCATCGCCTCGCTGGTCGCCCTGTGCGGGGTTCGCCGGGTGGTCAGTGGCCGCTCCTTGCGCACGCAATGGGCGGTGGGGCTTGCCGTGCCGGCGTGTCTGGTCATGGCCGCGGGCCTGATCGCCTCGCCCTATTTCGTGCCCGACCTGCGCGGCGTCGGCCTGCTGGGCTGGGTGCTGCTGCGCGGCCTCGGCGCGGTGGCGGTGAGCGCCCTGGCCTTCGAGTATTTCCGCCTGCGCTCGCTGTCGTTCGCGCCTTCGCTCGCCGACGCGCGTCTGCAGGCGTTGCAGGCGCGCATCCGGCCGCACTTCCTGTTCAACAGCCTTAACACCGTTCTCGGCCTGATGCGCAGCGATCCTCGCCGCGCCGAGTACACGCTCGAGAATCTCGCCGACCTGTTCCGGGTGTTCATGCGCGACACCCGTGAGCTGGTTCCGCTCGACGAGGAGGCGGTCACCTGCCAGCAGTACATCGCCATCGAGGAGCTGCGGCTGGGCGAGCGCCTGCAGGTCAACTGGCACCTCGAGGACATGCCCGGCGATGCGCTGCTGCCCTCGCTGCTGCTGCAGCCCCTGATCGAGAATGCCGTCCATCACGGCATAGAGCCGAGTTCCGAGCCCGGCCTGATCTCGGTGAGCATCGCCCGGGTGGGCGAACGCATCCGGGTCGAAATCCTCAACCCCATTCCCGACCGGCCTCCCACGCGATCCGGAAATCAGATGGCGCTTTCCAATGTCAGGGAGCGTCTGATGCTGCTGTACGATATGGAGGCCGAACTCAAGACCGGAGCAGCCGACGGTCAGTTCCGGGTGCTGCTTGAATTCCCCTACCGAAAAGAGAGGCGACGCCGCGATGTCCGACGCCATTTCAGTCCTTATCGTTGATGACGAGCCGGTGGCTCGCGCCAGGTTGCGCGAACTGCTGGCTGACCTGGCGCCCGAATTTCCTCACCGCATCGTGGCCGAGGCGGCCAATGCGCCGGAGGCGCTTTCGCAGATCGATCTCTACAACCCGCAACTGGTGCTTCTCGATGTGCAGATGCCCGGCATGACCGGCATCGAACTCGCGCGCCATGTGTCTGCCCGCGCCGCGGCCTCCGAGACGCCCAAGCCGATGCCGCTGGTGATCTTCGTGACCGCCTTCGAGGAGTTCGCGGTCGACGCCTTCGAGGTGCGGGCGATCGACTATCTGCTCAAGCCGGTGCGCGCGCAGCGCCTGCTCGAGGCGCTCAAGCGGGCCATGACCCGCCTGCCCACCGACCAGATCCAGGCCATCGACCAGCTCGCCCGCGCGGCGAACATCCGTCGCCGCCACCTCAGCGTGCATGAGCGGGGCCGGGTGATCCTCGTGCCGCTCGACCAGGTCGTTTACCTCAAGGCCGAGCTCAAGTACATCACCGTGCGCACCCGCGAGCGCGAGTTCCTGATCGAGGAGTCCCTGACCTCGCTCGAGGAGGAATTCATCGACCGCTTCGTGCGCATCCACCGCAATGCGCTGGTCGCGCGGCCGTCCATCGCCGGGTTCGAGCGGGTCACGCCCACCGGTGACGAGGAAGGCGGCGATCCGTACTGGCAGGTGGTGCTGCGCGACATTCCCGAACGACTGCCGGTCAGCCGTCGGCAGTGGTCCACCGTCAAGAACCTGGTCACCTGATCCCTTCGGGGCGCGTCAGTCCTCCTCCGGTCTTCCATGCCATCTGCCCATTCCCCCGCTGCCGCGCCCGCCCGCCTTGTCATCGCCTCCCGGGAGAGCCGGCTGGCCATGTGGCAGGCCCGCCATGTGCAGGCGCTGCTCCAGGCCCGCTACCCCGGCACGCAGGTGGACATTCATGGCCTGACCACCGAGGGCGACCGCATCCTCGATCGCGCGCTCTCCGAGATCGGCGGCAAGGGCCTGTTCACCAAGGAGCTCGAGGTCGCGCTGGCCGAGGGCAAGGCCGACCTCGCCGTGCACTCCCTCAAGGATGTGCCCATGGAGCTGCCGCCGGGCTTCATGCTGGCTGCGGTGCTCGAGCGCGAGGATCCGCGTGATGCCTTCGTGTCCTCCCAGTACGCCGGCCTGGAGGCCATGCCTGCCGGCGCGCGGGTGGGCACCTCCAGCCTGCGCCGGGCGGCGCTCATTCGTCGCCGGTTTCCGGCCCTCGATGTGCAGCCCCTGCGCGGCAACCTCGATACCCGGCTTGCCAAGCTCGACCGCGGCGAGTACGGCGCGATCGTGCTGGCGGCTGCCGGGCTGAAGCGACTGGGCCTCGCCGATCGCATCCGCGCCATCGTGCCCGAGACCGCGAGCCTGCCGGCGGCCGGGCAGGGCGCGCTGGGCATCGAGTGCCTGAGCGCTCGTACCGATGTCGCGGGCTGGGTGCAGGCGCTGGCGCATCCGCCCACCTGGGCGCAGGTGAGCGCCGAGCGCATGCTCTCCCGTCTGCTGGGCGGCAGCTGCCGGGTGCCGTTGGCGGCCCACTGCGTGGCCCGACCCGACGGCGGGCTCAAGCTGCGCGCCTGCGTGGCCAGCACGGATGGCACCCAGCTGGTCGAGGCCGAGCGCAGCTGTGCGGGCAACGACATCGACAGTGCCGAGGCACTCGGTCGCGAGGTGGCCGACCTGCTCACCGCGCAGGGCGCGCGCGCCCTGCTGCCGACACCGGCCTGAGTGCGACTGCGGGCGGGTGGGCGAGGGGCGTGCGGATAGCTCTCACCCAGCCGCAGCCTCGCTGCGCCGTCCTTGCCGACTCGCTGCGTGCCCGCGGGCACGAGGTTCTCGAGCTGCCGGTCAGGCGCCTGACCGCGGTTGCCGCAGAGCCGCCGGCGGCCAGGGCGCTCGCCGCCAGCCGCGAGGCCGACTGGCTGATCTTCGTGAGCCCGGGCGCGGTCGAGGCCGCGCTGCCGGTGCTGCTCGCCCAGCCCGGCGGCTGGCTGCCGCGGGCGGGGCTGGCGATGATCGGGCCGGGCACCGCGGCCGCGCTGCATGATCGCGGCATCAACCCGGACGCGCTGCCGATCGCGTGGCGGCTCCCCGACCAGCCGCCCTTCGATGCGGGCGCGCTGATCGCCCAGCCGCCTTTCGACCAGCCGGCCGGGTTGCGCATCCTGGTGCTGCGGGGTGAGCGCGGGCGTGAGGACTGGATCGACACGCTGCGCGCGCGCGGCGCGCAGGTGAGCCCGGTGGCGGTGCACCAGGCGACGGTCCTCAGACCGCCGCCGACCCTCCTGGCGCGGGCCGCCGACTGGCTCGTCCGCCCTGTCGGCCCTCATCCCGCGGTGTTCGTGTTCACCGCCCGCGACGCCATCGACGCGCTCGGCGATGCGCTGCCCGAGACGGGACGGGCGTCGGCGCTGGCGCTGACCGTGCATCCCCGGCTGGCCGAGGCGCTTCAGCGACGGCGCTGGGCGCGCGCGCGGCTGATCGAACCGGGGGAGTCCGGCCTGCTGGCCGCGTTAGAATCGGCGGCTCGGGAGGGCATCGACGCCGGCAGTTCGGTCCGGCCTTCCTGAATCCTTCAGCCGCCGCCTTGTCGCAAACACCCGAGTCATCACCGCCGCCAACCGATCCCGCCGCCGGCCCGCCTGCGCCTGCGCCAGCGCCGGGCCGCGCCGACGCGGCAGCACCGGGGGCGGCCTCGCCGATGCTCTCCCGCGTGCTCGACGGGCTTCGCCTGCGCCTGTCGCAGGTGCGGGGCCGTCCCGAGTGGATCGCTCTCGGCGTGGCGCTGCTGGCGCTGCTGCTCGGGCTTTTCCAGTGGCAGCGCACCGGCGGCATCGCCCAGGAGGCGGCGCGTCGCCTGCAAAGCGCCGATGCCCGCGCCGCGCAGCTCGACACCCAGCTGCGCGTCACCCAGGACCAGGCGCGCGACCTGCAGGCGCGCGCCGCTGTCCTCGAGGGCAAGCTCACCGAGTCCCTCGGCCGGCAGGCGCAGCTCGAGAGCCTCTACCGCAGCATCTCCCATGACTCCCTCGATTCGGTGCTGGCCGAGGTCGAGAATGCGCTGGCGATCGCCTCGCAGCAGCTGGTGGTGAGCGGCAATGTGCAGGGCGCGCTGGTGGCGCTGACCGATGCCGATGGTCGGCTGGCGCGCATCCGCCAGCCGCAGGCGATCGGCCTGCGCCGCCTGCTGCAGCGGGACATCGATCGCCTGAAGGCCTTGCCCGCGGTCGATCTGGTCGGTCTGGCGCTGCGTCTCGACACCGTCACCGCGGTGGTCGATCAGCTTCCGCTCATGGCCAGCGCCGCGCCGCCGGCGGCCCGCGTGGCGGACGCGGCTCCGGCGCAGACCGAGCGTCGGTTCAGTCTCGAGGGCCTGGCGTCCACCGGCCGTCGGGGTCTGGATGCCCTGCTGGCCGAACTCTCGCAGCTGTTCCGCGTCAATCGCGCCGATTCGCCCGACACCCTGCTTCTGGCGCCCGACCAGCAGTACTTCCTGCGACAGAATCTGCGGTTGCTGCTGCTTTCGGCGCGGGTCTCGCTGCTGTCGCGCCTGGAGCCGGTCTATCGCAGCGATCTCGAGCGCGCGGTGGCCTGGCTGGGCGCCCACTACGACCGCGACCAGCGATCGGTGGCCAACGCCATCGCCGCGCTGCGTCAGCTGCAGTCGGCCCGCATCGCGCCCGACATCCCCTCGCTGGGGGACACGCTGGCGGCGGTGCGCGCCGCGCGCACCGCCCTCGACAACAACCCCTGACCGCGAACCGGTCGGGCAGCCTCACCACACGCCGGCATGCGCGCCATCATCTGGTCCCTCCTGCTGGTCAGCGCCGCAGTCGGCCTCGCGCTGCTGATGCGGGTCAACCACGGCAATGTCGCCATCTTCTGGCCGCCGTACCGGCTCGATGTCTCGGTCAACCTCGCGCTGGTGGTGCTGGTGGCCGGCTTCGCCGCGCTGCATCTGCTGCTGGTGGCCCTCGCCAACGCGCTCGATCTGCCGGCCCGGGTGCGCGAGTACCGCGAGCGCCGCCTGCGCGACGCCGCGGTGGTGGCGCTGCGCGAATCGGTGCTGGCGCTCTACGAGGGCCGGTTCGGGCGGGCCGAGCGGCTGGCCCAGCAGGCCCGCGACGATGAACGACTGGCCGGTCCGGCAGCGCTGCTGGCGGCGCGGGCGGCGCACCGCATGCGCGAGTTCGAGCGCCGGGATCGCTGGCTGGCGCTGGCCGAGACCGACCGCGGCACGCTCCACGCTGGCCTCATGTCGGGCGCCGAACTCGCCCTCGAGGAACAGGACGCGGCCCGCGCCATCAACGGCATCGAGCGTCTGCACTCCCGGGGCATGCGGCACATCCACGCGCTGCGGGTGGCGCTGCGCGCCTACGAGCAGGCCGGCGACTGGCCGCGGGTGCTGCGGGTGCTTCGCCAGCTCGAGAAGCGCGATGTCCTGCATCCGGCGGCCATCCGCGGCCTGCGGGTTCGCGCCTGCCGCGCGCTGATCGGTCTGCGTGGTGACGATGTCGAGGGCGTGCGGGCCTTCTGGCAGGAACTCAGGGCAGAGGAGCGCGAGCTGCCCGAGGTGGTCGAGGCGGCGGCGCTGGCCTTCGCCCGCGCCGGCGACACGGCCTTCGCCCGCCGCCTGCTCGAGGGCGCGCTGGCGGCGGGCTTCTCGGCGCGACTGCTGCATGCCCATGCCGGTCTCACCGAACTGCCTGCGCTCGAACGGCTGCAGCAGGCCGAGCGCTGGCGCGAGCAGCATGGCGATGATCCCGACATCACGCTCGCCCTCGGGCGGCTGTGCACGGCCGAATCGCTCTGGGGCAAGGCGGCCGACTACCTCGGTCGCAGCCAGGCCGCGCGCGATGACCGTGCGGTGCGTCTGGCGCTGGCCGAACTTGCCGAGCGCACCGGCCGCGCCGACGAGGCTGCCAGACACTATCGCGCCGCGGCGCTGTGGCGGCCGCCCGCCGAGTGAGACCGCAACAACCCGGCCTGCAGGCGGCGGGCTGATCGGCGGTCGCCGCTCAGACGCAGCGCCCGCCGTCGACCTCGAGGCAGGCGCCGGTGATGAAGTCGGCGTCATCCGAGACCAGGAACAGCGCGGCGTTGGCGATGTCCCGCGGCTGCGAGAACCGTCCCAGCGGGATGCTGCCGATGAAGCGGGCGCGGACCTCGGGCGTGTCCTCGCCCATGAAGGTGGCCAGCAGCGGGGTCTCGCCGGCCACCGGGTTGATCACATTGACCCGGATGCCGTAGGGCGCGAGTTCCACGGCCATCGCCTTCGAGGTGACGATCGCCGCGCCCTTGCTGCCGTTGTACCAGACCAGACCCGGCCGCGGCCGCACCCCGGCGGTGGAGGCGATGGTGAGAAACACGCCGCCGCCGCTTTCCTTGAAGTACGGGGTCATCACCCGCGCGCTCCAGTACAGGCTCTTCACATTGACCCGGTAGACGCGGTCGAACTCGTCTTCCTCGACGGTGAGCAGCGACTGGTTGCGGTGCGACACGCCGGCGTTGTTGACCATGATGTGCAGTTCGCCCCAGGCCTTGAGCGTGGCCTCGAGCAGGGCGCGCATGTCGTCGCCGCTGGCGACATCGGCGCGCACGAAGCAGGCCTGCCCGCCTTCGGCGCGGATGGCCTCGGCCACCCGCTCGCCGTTGGCGACATCGACATCGTTGACCACCACGCGCGCGCCCTCGCGGGCGAATGTCCGGGCGATGCCTTCGCCGAAGCCGGAGCCGGCGCCGGTGACGATCGCGACCTTGCTGCTGAGTCTCATGGGCAATCCTTGATCGGAAGGGATGCCGGCGATCTGCCGCCGGCGGGTCAGTCGTGGCGGATGGCCACGGTCTTGAGCGCGGTGAAACCGTAGAGCGCCTCGAAGCCTTTCTCGCGGCCGTGGCCGCTCGCGCCCACTCCGCCGAAGGG
>JAGWVN010000108.1 GCA_018970865.1 Betaproteobacteria bacterium | reverse complement strand
GCATCCTGAGCCTGCTCGGCCTGGCCACCGTCCGGCGCCTCGCGCCCACGCCGAAGTTCGCCGAGGCCCGCCCGGTGGTCGATGCCCACACCCTTCAGGCGGTGATCGCGCACCGCTACGACATGATGGCGGCCTTTGCCGATTCCCTGCGGCGCACCTGCGCCGAAGAGGCCCGCCGGCTCGGCTCGCGCCGCGCCGAGCAGGCCCTGCTGGCAGCGGCGCGCTCCTGGCTGGTGGTTGACGCCGGCAAGTGGACGGCTGACCAGAAGGCCCGCGTGAGCGAGGTCTTCGCGGCCAGCGATGCGGTTCGCAAGCTGGTCGAAATGCGGCAGGAACTCGCCGTTCTCTGGGAGCGCTCCACGCTCAGCAAGGATCAGCTGCTCGACAATCTCCAGCAGTGGCTCAGCCGGGCCGAGTCCAGCGGCATGCGGCCGCTGCAGGATCTCGCGCTGCGGGTCCGGCGCTACGCCGCCTGACCGCTGAACGAACGGCGCGCCCCGCGTGCGGGCGCGCGGCCGCGTGGCTCACCCCGTCAGGCCGATGCCAAGAAAAAGCCCCGCGTCAGCGGGGCTTTCTGTTTGCCAAGGCGCGGGCGCGCGCATTGGCGATCGGTCAGGCGTGGGCGCTGGCGCGTCCCGCGGACTTACTTGATCTTGGTTTCCTTGTACGCCACATGCTTGCGCGCGATGGGATCGAACTTCTTGATCTCCATCTTTTCGGGCTTGGTGCGCTTGTTCTTGGTGGTGGTGTAGAAGTGGCCGGTGCCGGCGGTGGATTCGAGCTTGATCTTGTCACGCATGGCGAAACTCTCCTGGATGCGGTGCCGATGGGTGCGGGCGCTGTCTGAACGATCAGACCGCTTCGCCGCGGGCGCGCAGGTCAGCCAGCACCACCTCGATGCCCTTCTTGTCGATGAGGCGCAGCGCGGCGTTGGTCAGGCGAAGACGCACCCAGCGGTTTTCGCCTTCCACCCAGAAGCGGCGCGACTGCAGGTTGGGCAGGAAGCGGCGCTTGGTCTTGTTGTTGGCGTGCGAGACATTGTTGCCAACCATCGGTCCTTTGCCGGTCACCTGGCATACGCGGGCCATGATCCACTCCTCGGGTTTGCCGGCCGGGCGGGGTGTGCCGGGCTGGCGGGTGCCGTCTTGAGCGAAAAGCCGCCGGCTGCGGGCGGCCTGTTCGGGCGTCAAGCCGGTACAGGGTTGTTGGAAAAGCCCTCGATTATGCCTGCGCCGTTGAGCGCTGTCCAGCGCCGGGGAACAGCCCGGGAATTAGAGCCAGCCCCGCTCGGCGAAGGATACGCAGCGGTTGCCGGCGACGATCAGGTGATCGAGCACCGGGATGTCGATCTGGGCGAGCGCGGCGCGCAGGGCCTCGGTGAGCAGGCGGTCGGCGGCGCTGGGCTCGGCCACGCCCGAGGGATGGTTGTGCGCGAGGATGACCGCAGCCGCGTTCAGCCGCAGCGCCTGCCGGACCACCTCCCGCGGGTAGACCGCGGTCTGGGCGAGCGTGCCGGTGAACAGCTCGCGGGCGGCGATCACCCGGTGCTGGCTGTCAAGGAACACGCCCGCGAAGCACTCCACCGGACGGTCGTGCAGCCACAGCCGCAGGAACCGGCGCACCGCCTCGGGCGAGAGCAGGGCGTCGGTCTGGGTGAGGGTCTCGAGCTCGGCGCGCCGCATGAGTTCTGCCACTGCGCGCAGGCGCGCCCAGCGCAGCGCCGAGATGCCCGGCGGCGGCTCGGGCCCGAGCAGCGTGCGCAGACTGCTGCAGGCGCGCAGATCCCGACGCGCCCGGGCCAGCGCGGCCGGCCCCTGACGGCCGTCGAGCGCCAGCGCCAGAAGCTGGCTGTTCTCCAGGGGCGGCAACGCCCCGCCTGACATACAATCCGGGCGATCCATGACCGAGTCCACTCCCACCGTTCAGGCCGATTCGCATCTCACGCTTCACTACCGCATCAGTCTGGCGGAAGGGGGCGACGATGTCGTCAGCACCTTCGGCGGTCCCCCCGCCACCCTGCAGATGGGCCTCGGACAACTGGCCGAGCCGCTCGAACAGTGCCTGATGGGGCTTGCCCAGGGCGCCCATTCGGTGTTCGAACTCCCGGCCGGGCAGGCATACGGCGATCGCAACCCGTCGCTGGTGCAGCGGGTTTCGCGGGCCATGCTGCAGGCCAACGCCGAGCCCGACACCACCTGGGAACCGGGCGATCTGGTCGAATTCCCCGCGCCGGGCGGCGGCCGCTATGCCGGCGTCCTCAAGCAGATCGACGAGCACAGCGCCCTCTTCGATTTCAACCACCCGCTGGCCGGGCATGCGGTCCGCCTGGAAGTGCGGATCATCGCCATCCTCTGATCCAACCCAGACAGGTCCGGAGCGCCCGATGGAAGCCCTGCTCGCCCAACCCCGCGGTTTCTGCGCCGGCGTCGATCGCGCCATCGCCATCGTCGAGCGCGCCCTCGACCTGCACGGCGCCCCCATCTATGTGCGCCACGAGATCGTCCACAACGACCATGTGGTGGCCGACCTGCGCGCCAAGGGCGCGGTCTTCGTCGAGTCCCTCGACGAGGTGCCGGCGGGCGCCACGGTGGTGTTCTCGGCCCATGGCGTGGCCCGCTCGGTGCGCGACGAGGCGCAGGCCCGCGGCCTGTCGGTGTTCGACGCCACCTGTCCGCTGGTCACCAAGGTGCATGTCGAGGTGGCCCGCATGCGCCGCGAGGGCCGCGAGGTGATCATGATCGGCCACGCCGGCCATCCCGAGGTCGAGGGCACCATGGGGCAGGCCGATGGCGGCATCCACCTGGTGGAGTCGGTCGACGATGTCGCCCGGCTGCAGGTTGCCGATCCCGCCCGGCTGGCCTATGTCACCCAGACCACGCTCTCGGTCGATGACTGCCGCGAAGTCATCGACGCCCTGCGCGCCCGTTTCCCGCAGGTGGCCGAGCCCAAGAAGCAGGACATCTGCTACGCCACCCAGAATCGCCAGGACGCGGTCAAGTTCATGGTGCCGCAGTGCGATCTGGTGCTGGTGATCGGCTCGCCCACCAGCTCCAACAGCAACCGGCTGCGCGAGGTCGCGCAGAAGATGGGCTGCGAAGCGCACCTCATCGGCTCGGCGGCCGAACTCGACCCCGGTTGGCTCACCGGCCGTCAGCGCATCGGCATCACCGCCGGCGCCTCGGCGCCCGAGGTGCTGGTCACCGAGGTGCTGGCGCGGCTCAAGACCCTGGGCGTGCGCTCGGTGCGGCAACTGCCCGGCGTGCAGGAAGACACCGCCTTCCCGCTGCCCAAGGGCCTGGCCCGACCCTGAGCCCGCCGGCGGCCCCGTGCCGCCTGTCAGCCCGTCCGGCCGCGTTCGTCGGTCGGTTCGCTTACCGGCTGCCGCGCCTGCCTAGACTGCCTCCTTCCAAGGAGCGTCGCGCGATGAGGGGACGGGGTTTCACGCTGATCGAACTGCTGGTGGCGGTGACCATCGTCGCCATTCTCACGGCCACGGCCTACCCGGCCTACCGCAATCATGTGATCCGGTCCCAGCTGGTCGATGCCACCTCGGCGCTGGCCGACATGCGCGTGCGCATGGAGCAGTTCTACGCCGACAACCGCACCTATGCGTCCGGTAGCGACTGCGGCGTCGCCATGCCCACGCTCGAGCGCTTCACCCTGAGCTGCACGCTCAGCAACAGCAACCAGGCCTACCTCATCACCGCTACCGGCAACACCGGCTCGCCGGTGGCCGGCTTCGCGTATTCGATCGATCAGGCCAACACCCGCAAGACGGTGTCGTGGGTGAGCGCCTGGGGCACGGTACCCGCCTCCGGCGCCACCCGCTGGCTGATCAAGAAGGAGTGACATGGCGCGCCCCCGCGGCCCGATGACGGGCATGGCCGGCTTCACCATGGTCGAGCTCATCATCACCATGCTGATCGCGGTCATTCTCCTGCGCATCGGCATCCCGGCCTTCGGCGAGTGGATGGGCAATCTGCAGATTCGCGCCTCCGCCGAGGGCGTGCTCAACGGTCTGGGTGTGGCCCGCTCCGAGGCGCTCAAGCGCAATGCGCGGGTGATGTTCTCCATGGAAGGCGCCGACGGCGGCGCCACGGCCTGGACGGTCTGCCAGGTGGCCGATGGTGGCACCACCTGCCCCGCCGGCAGCACCATCCAGGCCCGTGACGGCGGCGACGAGTCCCCGCGCGCCCGAGCCGGCGCCACCACCGATGCGTCGCTCACGCTGTCAACCGCGTTCGCCACGCCGCTCACGCCGGGCGACGGGTTCCCGGCGCGGGTGATCTTCGATGGCCGCGGCCGACCGCTGGCGGCCACCGGCTGGGCGAACACCGTGCGCATCGACCTTCGCAACGCGACCATGAGCAGCAGCGAGGAGCGCCGGCTGTCGGTGGTGATCAGCCCCACCGGCTCGGCGCGCCTCTGCGACCCCTCGCTCGCGTCCGGCAGCGGCGATCCGCGGGTCTGCTGACATGGCCGCCTGCCCGCCTTCCTGCGTACCCGCGGCCACGAGCCGCCGCGCATCGCCGGCCCGACCCGGCGGGCGCCGGCCCGCGCGGGGCTTCATGCTGGTGGAGGCCCTGGTGGCCATCCTCGTCTTCTCGCTCGGCATCCTGGGCGTGGTCGGCATGCAGGCGCGCTCGGTGCAGATGATGTCCGACGCGACCTTCCGCGCGCAGGCGGCCCAGCACGCGTCGGAGCTCATCGCCGAGATGTGGACGGTCGATCCGTCGCGCCTGGCCGCCCTTTACAGCAGCGGGACCAGTCCGGTCGGCGACCGCTACACCCAGTGGCTGGCCCAGATCACGAGCGGCAGCCGCTCCCTGCCCGGGGCCTCGGCCAACCCGCCCACGGTCACTGTGGTCACGGCGCAGACGGCCTATTCCACCGACATCTCCTTCGGCTCCCAGACGGCCACCACGGTGACGGTCACCGTCCGCTGGAAGCCGCCGGGCACCGATACCGTGGGGTCGTACACCACCACGGCGATGATCCTGGAGCCGCAGTCATGACGCGCCGGCGCGCCCAGGCGGGCTTTTCGCTCCTCGAACTGATGGTGGCCACGGTGATTGCCATGGCCTCTGCGGTGGCCATCTTCCAGACCATGTCGGTGAGCGAGGAACGCCGGCGCAGCACCACCAGCGGCAGCGAGGGCCTGCAGTCGGGCGTCTTCGGCCTGGCGGCGCTGGAGCGCGCGGTGGTCAGCGCGGGCTACAACCTCACCGCCATCAGCGACACCACCTACACCTCGCCGACGCGCACCATCACGCCGGGCACCGGCTATGTGTTGAGCAAGACCACCCCGCCGCGGCCCGAAATGCACCTTGGCTGCAGCTTCACGCGCGGCGGAACCACCTTCCGCGTGGCGCCGATCATCGCCATCGATGGCGGTGACGGGCTCGCTTCCGACACCCTCACCATTTTCACCGGCAGCAGCACCACGGTGCCCCTGCCGGTCACGGTGGTCGGCGCCCTCGCCGCCGATGCCACCAGCATCCCCCTGAACTCGGCGCTCGGCATGGCCGTCAACGACTGGGTGCTCATCTACGAACAAAGCTCGGCAGCCAATCCCGGCATCACCCGGCCTGTGGCCTGCACCCTCGCCAGGATCACCGCGGTGCCGGCGTCGCCCGGCGTGAGCCCCGCGTCAATCACGGTCGACACCGGCGTGGCGGCGGCCTACGCCGAGCCGGTGGTGATCCACCTGGGCGCCACCCCGGCGCTGGAGCGCTTCACGGTCGATGCCTCGGGCAGGCTCACGGTCACCGACCTGCTCGCCGGTGGCGCGGCGCAGGTGCTGGCGGACAATGTCGTGTCGATGCAGGTGCAGCTCGGCATCGATGTCGGCAACGACGATGTGATCGACGAGTGGATCAACCCGCCGGCGCTGGCCACCTGGTGGCGCAATCCCTCGAACCCGCTGCCCGACAATGCCATCACCACGCTGCCCCTGAACGGCGCCCAGCCGGCGCGCTCGCTGAACCAGATCAAGGCCGTGCGCATCGGGCTGCTGATCCGCAATCCCCAGCTCGAACGCGCGGCCGAGAAGGCGGGCTGCACGGCCACTGCCGATGCCACCCGTCAGGTGCTTCCCGCCCGCGCCGGCAGCAATGACAACAACCTGCCGGCCATGCCGTCGAGCGGCAACTATTCCCTCTCCGGCAATCAGCTCTGCCTGCGCTACAACACCGTCACCTCGGTGATCGGTGTGCGCAATGCGCTGCTTAGCGAGATGTGAGCACGCCCTTGAGAGTGTCCAGCCCTCATCGGTCCGCCGGTGCGCCTCGCCGCTTGCGCGTCGGGCCCCTGCGCCGCGCGCAGCGCGGCCTTTCGCTGATCGTCGCCCTGGTTTCGCTGGTGGTGATGATCGTGGCCGGCTTCGCGCTGTTTCGCTCGGTGGACAACGCCAACATGGCCTCGATGAACTACCAGTTCATGCGCAGCGCCGAGCAGAATGCCGACATGGCCTTCAATGACGCGATCCTCGCCTTCATGCAGTCGCATCCCACCGCGTCGCTGAATGTGATGGATCGCAACACCGACCAGCCCACCCTCTCCTACTACGCCAGCCAGCGCGAGCAGAATGCCGACGGCATCCCGCTGCCGCTCGCCCAACTGGCGGCGCCAAGCCTGAATGCGGACGGCGTGCCCACCAGCGACTGGCCGGGCGCGGCGGTGGACACGGCATCCCGGCAGATGCGGCGCTATCTCATCGAGCGGCTGTGCACGGCCACCGGACCGGCCACGGCCGCCAACTGCCGCCTCTATGAATACCGCTATCCGCGCAACTGCATGAGCAATTGCGGCGCCGCCACCACCGAGTGGCTGCCCTTCGTGCGGATCACCGTCCGCATCGACGGCCCCAAGAACTCGGTGGCTTACGCGCAGATGTTCCTGAAGGGTGACTGACCGTGGCTGAGGCTGTCCAAGCGCAATTCCGGCAACTGCATCACGCCTGGCGGCAGGCCGGGCGTCGCGCCCTGGGCGCCGCGCTCGCGGCACTGGCCTGCGGGCTCACGGCGGTGCCGGCCTCTGCCCAGACCGTGCCGGCGCTGGAAGACCAGCCGCTGTTCACGATGAACTCGGTCAAGCCCAACCTGATGCTGACCTTCGACAATTCCGGGTCGATGGACTGGCAGTTCGCGCCGATGGGCACCGCGGTCGACGAAGGCAAGCCCTGCTTCCAGAACAGCAGCTACAACCGGCTCTATTACAACCCCGCCGTCACCTACCTGGCGCCAGTCAGGGGCGACGGCACCCGCTGGCCGAACGCCAGCTACACCAGCGCCTGGCCCAACGGGTTCTTCCCCGAAGGCTATGGCGCCACCGTCAACCTGAGCACGGGCTTCCCGTCGAACTACCGCGCGACAGGGCCCTGGGGCAGCGCCACCTACGCGGCCGGCGACGGCGCCGGCACCGGCGCGCACTACTACGCCTACACCGGCACCTCCCCGGCGGTGCCGGTGCTGGGCTATTGCTACCCGCACACCAGCTATACCCGGGTCGATCTGAACTCCGCAACCGCCGCCCAGAAGACCAATTTCGCCAACTGGTACAGCTACTACCGCACCCGGCTGCTGGCCATGAAGACGTCATTGGGTGAGGCCTTCCGGACGGTGGACAGCAGCTTCCGGGTGGGGCTCTACACCATCAACTGGGCGAACAGCAGCGACGGCAACGGCGCCTTCATCGCCCTGGACGAGTTCAATGACGGCAATCGCACCGCCTGGTACAACCGGCTCTACGGTCTCTGGACTTCCGGGGGCACGCCGCTGCGTAAGTCCATGCAGGCCATCGGGGAGTACTACAGGGCGGGCACCAGTCCGGCGGGCGGGACCGTTGCCGATCCCATCCAGTTCAGCTGCCAGCAGCACTACAACCTGATCACCACCGATGGCGAGTGGAACAGCGGCGGCGCCACCGGCGTGGTGGGGTCGAACAACTTCGACAACACCCTGCCCAACTCGAAGCCGCTGCTCGACGCGCTCAGCGCCGAGTTCGGCGCGGTCTTGAAGGCTGGCGATCCCTGGCCGGCCAAGTACCGCGAGAAGGCGGGCAGCAACTCCACCAACACCCTGGCCGACATCGCCGCCTACTACTGGATGACCGACCTGCGGACCAGCCTGGCCAACAATGTCTTCACCTCCTCGGCCGATCCGGCCACCTGGCAGCACATGGTGAACTTCGGGCTGGCCTTTTCCGCCCAGGGCACGATCGCCTACCCCAACGGCATCACCGCCATCGCCAACGGCACGGCGCAGTGGCCGATCCCGAGCGCCGACTCGCCCTCGGCGGTCGACGATCTCTGGCACGCGGCCGCCATCTCCCACGGCCGGTTCTTCAGCGTGGCCTCCCCCCAGGAGCTGGCCGATGCGCTCTCCCGCGCGATCACCGAGATCAAGACCCGTCAGGGCTCGGGCTCGGGGGCGGTGCTCACCGGCAGCGACCTGATCTTCGTGCCCACCCTGGCCTTCCGGGCGATCTACAAGTCGGGCGAGTGGACCGGCGATGTGCAGCTGCGCAATGTCTCGCCCACCACCGGCGAGATCTCGCCCGCGGCGGTCTGGAACGCCGCCGAGCGGATCGACGATCAGATGACCGGTACCAAGTGGAATACCGATCGCATGATCGTCACCCGCACCGGCTCGTCGCTGACCGACACCGCCGTGCGCTTCCGGCCCACCGATTACGGCGGAACCGGCGGCACCGTCACCGTCGCCCAGCAGGCCACGCTGTCGGGAACCACCGACACCGCGAAGGCCATCCTGAACTACCTGCGGGGCGACCGCAGCCTGGAAGACACGCTGACCGAGACCCGGCAGTTCCGCCGGCGCGCCTGGCTGCTGGCCGACATCGTCAACTCCGAGCCGCGCTGGATCGGCAAGCCCAACCAGAGCCTGAGCGATTCCTTCCACAGCGGCTACAGCGCCTTCGTGACCGCCAATACCGCGCGCAAGCCCACGCTCTTCGTGGGCTCCAACGGCGGGATGCTGCATGCCATCGACGCCACCGACGGCGCCACTGGCGGCACCGAGCGCTGGGCCTATGTGCCGAGCTTCCTGTTCCGCAGCGGGGTCGATGGCCTGGCCGGCCTGAGCTACCGCGAGACCGACGCGCTGCCCAACAAGTTCTCGCACCGCTACCGGGTGGACGGCACGCCCACCGTGCGCGACATCAAGTGGCCGAACGACTCCGCCAAGTGCGGCACCCGCGCGGGCACCTGGGGCACGATCCTGGTGTCAGGCCTGAACAAGGGCGGCAAGGGCTACTTCGCGCTCGATGTCACCTCGCCCGAGGCCAGCAGCGAGGACGACCTGCGCAGCAAGGTGCTCTGGGAGTTCGACGGCAGCGGCGCCAACGCGGGCGGCACCGCCAAGATGGGCTACTCCTATGGCCAGCCCCTGGTGATCTGGACCAAGGCCGGCTGGCTGGTGGCCGTGTCTTCCGGCTATCAGAACGACGGTTCGGGCCAGCTCTGGCTGCTCCATCCCTGCACCGGTGAGGTCGTGAAGCGGCTGAGCACCGAGAACGGCACCCTGAGCAATCCGGTCGGCGTGGCGCAGATGGAGGGCTATTTCCAGGATGACGCCGAGCAACTGGTGCTGCAGCTCTATGCCACCGATCTGAAAGGCAATCTCTGGCGCTGGGATCTCTCGGATTCCGCGAATCTCAGCGGCGCAACGAGCGCGCTGTCAGGCACCAAGATCATCAATGTCGGCGCGCCGATCACCACCGCGCCGGCGGTGGCAATCAACCCGCGCGAGCCCACCGAGCGCTGGGTGACCTTCGGCACGGGCCGGCTGCTGTCGGCATCCGATGTGTCGTCGCCGCTGACCGGCACCTTCTACGGGGTGAAGGATGGCGGGCCGATCACCCCCGGCAGCTTCGGCAGTGCGCTGTCGGTGTCCGACCTGACCAACGCCAGCAGCGGCCCGGTGACGGTGGGGCCCGGCACCAAGGGCTGGTACATGACCATGCTGAGCGGGGCGCAGATCGTGACGGCGCCCCACATCGCCCGGGGCGTGGTCATCTGGGCAGCCTCGGTGCCGAGCAATGATGCCTGCAGTCCGGGCGCCAACTCCTACATCTATGCCCGCGACCTCGGCTCGGGCGTCACCCGCATGCGCAACAACGCGGCCTCGGTGAGCGTGGCCGCGCCAGTGACCAAGCTGCAGACCGCCCTGGGCACCGGCACCGCCACGCCCACCAGCAGCCAGCGCAATCTGGTGGTGATCGGCTCCTCCTCCACCGCCGATGTGCTGATCGATGTCACGCTGCGCGTGGTCCTCTCGGGCGGACGCAGCAACCTGCGCTTCATCAACCCGCGCTAGCGGGGCCGGCCCGTCGCGCGCATCCGGGAGGACGCGCGCGGCAGGGCCTCAAGTTTCCCGGCGGCATGCCGATAAGCAGGGGTCGACGACTGCGAAGCGGATCGCCCCCTCCATGCCTGTCAGCCCCGATGACTGCGTTTTCCCGGCCGAGCTTGCCCGTCGCCTCGCTGCCCAGGCCGAGCTGCTCGCCCTGAGCGCTGCCATGGAGGCCTCCCGGTTTCCGCTGATCGGTCCCGAACTCCTCGAGCTTGCCGATCAGGCCCGCGATCTGGTCCGCCTGGGCACCTCGCTGGCCGAGCGCCGCGACGGCTTCTCGCGGGCCGTGGCGCAGGCGGGCCAGGTGATCGACGAGGGGCTCGCCGGCTGGCAGGCATTCGATCCGCCCGATGGACCGTCCCGGCTTTCCCACTGAGCGGGGCGGCGGTTACAGTTCGGCGTGACCGGCCCGCCGGGCCGGCGCAGAGCCAGGATGCGCCGACATGCCGCTGCAGAACATCACGCCGATCAACGACCAGCTCGCCGACATCATCGTGCGGGCCGATGAACCCTGGATCGAGACCTCGCCGGGCATGGCCTGGACCAAGGTGCTCTGGACCGGCCCCGAGACCGGCCGCTGGGTGGCGCTCTACCGCTGGAAGAAGGGCTTCGTCGCCCCGCCGCACAAGCATCTGTCCGATGCCCACACCTATGTCCTCAAGGGCCGGCTGCAGGTGCGCGACGGCATCCTCGAGGCGGGGGACTACGACTACGAGCCCAATGGCGTGCTGCACGGCGCCACCACGGCGCTGGAGGACACCGAGTACCTCTTCGTGTGCGAAGGGCCGGTGATCTTCTTCGACGAGAACGGCATCACCGCCTACAAGGGCTGGGAGGAGCTGCAGCGCCTGAAGGACTCGGCCCGGCGCAAGGCCGCGGCCGACTCGGCGGCCTGAGAGAACCCCGATGACCCGATGGCTCGGCCGCCTGGCCGCTCTGTGCCTCCTGGCGATCCTGCCGGTGGAGCATGCGCTGGCCCAGGCCTGGCCTTCCCGCCCGGTGCGCATCATCGTCCCCTATCCGCCGGGCGGTCAGACCGACATCGTCTCGCGCTGGCTCGGCGAGCGCCTGCAGGCCGCGCTCGGCGTGCCCTTCGTGGTCGAGAACCGGCCGGGGGCGCAGGGCATCCTGGGCATCGGCGCCACCCGGCAGGCCGCGCCCGACGGCTACACCATCGCCTATGCCAACCTCTCGAACCTGATCATCAACAAGTTCGCCTACACGCGCCTGCCCTACGACGCGCCCGACGATTTCGAGATGGTCAGCCAGATCGGGCTGTCATCGCTGGGCATGATCGTGCCCTCGTCCACCGGCATGAAGAGCGTGGACGACTTCGTGCGGCATGTGCGCGCCAACCCCGGCAAGGCCACCTTCGCGTCGTTCGGATCGGGCAGCAGCTCGCACCTGTACGGCGAGATGCTCAAGGGGGCGGCCCGGCTGGACATGGTGCATGTGCCCTACAAGGGCGCGGGCCCGGCGGTGCAGGACATCATCGGCGGGCAGGCCACCATGGGCATCCATGACTTCGCGTCCACCGGGCCGTTCATCCAGTCGGGTCGGGCCACCCTGCTGGCGGTCACCGGCCCGAAGCGCTGGCCGCTCTACCCGGAGGTGCGGACCTTCGCCGAGCAGGGCTATCCGCTGGACCTGGCCGGCTGGAACGGAATCATCGCGCCCAAGGGCACGCCGCGGGCGATCGTCGAGCGCCTGAGCGCCGAGATCAACCGCGCCATCCAGTCGCCCGAGGGGCGGGCGCGCATGCTCGAGATGGGCCTGCTGGCCACTGGCACCACGCCGGCGGAATTCGCCGACATCGTGCGCCGTGACACCCCGCGCTGGGGCGAGGTGTTCAAGGCATCCGGAGTGGCGCCGCAGTAGCGACCGGGGCGGCCTGGCTCAGGCCATCGGCGGCCGCCGGGTGTGCCAGTCGCTCACCGTCTGGAAGGCGCGTCCGGCGCGCACCAGCCGATCTTCGCGCAGCGCCCCGGCCACCAGCTGCACCCCCAGCGGCATGCCCTCGGGCGTGAAGCCCGCGGGCAGGGTGAGCGTGGGCTGACCCGACATGTCGAAGGGCACGGTGAAGCGCTGCAGGCGCTGCCGGTAATCGGGCTCGGTGCGCAGGGCCGCGATGCGCGCGAGGCTGGGCGCGGCAAACGGGATGACCGGGGTGAGCAGGAGGTCGACGCCGGCCATCAGGGTCTGCATGCGGCCGGTGAACTCGGCGCGCGCCAGCAGGATGCGCTGGTAATCGGCGGCGCTCAGCGCCAGCCCGGTCTCGAGCAGCGCGGCCAGCATGGGGCCGTACTCGGCCCGGCGCGCGGGCCAGGTGTCGGCATGGGCCACCGCGGCTTCCACGCCGCAATGCGGCACCCAGCCGGCCACCACCGCCGCCACCGGCGGCATGCGCACCGGCACCAGGGTGGCACCGAGCCCGGCGAAGCTGCGCACGGCATCCTGGAAGGCGCGGGCCACCTCGGGCTCGGCGCCTTCGAGCGCGTAGTCCTCGTCGATGCCGATGCGCAGTCCGTCCAGGCGCTGAGCGTCGCCGGCCAGGTAGTCGGGCACCGGCGCGGGCAGCGCGGTGGGGTCGAGCGGGTCGGCGCCGGCGATGGCGCCGAGCATCAGGCCGCAGTCGGCCGCGCTGCGCGCCATCGGGCCGAGGTGGTCGAGCGATGCGGCGAGCTCGAAAGCGCCGTGACGCGAGACCCGGCCCCAGGTGGGCTTCAGGCCGGTGACGCCGTTGGCCACCGCGGGGTAGCGGATGGACCCGCCGGTGTCGGTGCCGATGGCGCCGTGGCACAGGGCCGCCGCCACCGCCACCCCCGACCCGCTGGACGACACCCCGGTCCAGGCGGAGGCGTCCCAGGGATTGAGCGGCGCGGTGATCTCG
>JAGWVN010000107.1 GCA_018970865.1 Betaproteobacteria bacterium | reverse complement strand
GCGGCGCGCGATGTAGGCCTGCATGACTCAGCCCCGCGGCGCGGGCCGCAGCCGGCGCGTTGGCGAACCCGGGTTTCGAACGGCCGAGCGCGAGCGCTGCCAGACGGGGTGGGGCATGGGTCTCCTCGGTGGGCGGCCCCTGCTCCTTGGTGGAGTCTGTCGGGGTCCGGGTTCGGGCCACTGTAGGTCACAAGCCTCGCGCGGCGCAAGGCGGCGCCGCGGCCGTCATTCCATGGGGCATACCGGAAATTCGAAATCAGCCTCACGGCCGGCGCCGGCATCGGATGTGGCAAGCTCTCGCCGGCCCTTCATCGCAGGAGACATTCCATGTCGCTGTTCAATCTCGACGGCAAGGTCGCCGTCATCACCGGATCGTCGCGCGGCATCGGTCGCGCCATCGCCGAGCGCATGGCCGAGCAGGGCGCGCGCGTGGTAGTGTCCTCGCGCAAGGAGGCTGCCTGCCTCGAGGTGGTTGCCGCCATCGAGGCCCGTCATGGCAAGGGCCGCGCGATCGCGGTGCCGGCGAGCATCTCGTCGAAGGACGACATCCGGCGCCTCATCGAGGAGACCATGGCCGCCTTCGGGCGCATCGACATCCTGGTGTGCAATGCCGCCTCCAACCCCTACTACGGGCCGATGGCCGGCATCTCCGACGACCAGTTCCGCAAGATCCTCGACAACAACATCGTCTCCAACCACTGGCTGGTGCAGCTGGTGGCCCCGCAGATGATCGAGCGTCGCGACGGCTCGATCATCATCGTGTCCTCGATCGGCGGGCTGCGCGGCTCGCCGGTGATCGGCGCCTACTGCATCTCCAAGGCCGCCGACGCGCAGCTCGCGCGCAACCTGGCGGTTGAGTACGGCCCGCACAATGTGCGCGTGAACTGCATCTCGCCCGGCCTGATCAAGACCGATTTCGCGCGCGCTCTCTGGGAGAACCCCGAGACCGCCACCCGCGCCACCGCCACCACGCCGCTGCGCCGCATCGGCCAGCCCGACGAGATCGCCGGCGCGGCGGTGTTCCTCGCCTCGGCCGCCGGCAGCTACCTCACCGGCCAGAACATCGTCGTCGACGGCGGCGCCACCATCTGAACCCCACCCGCCGCGCCCGTCGCGGCGAGACTGCCCGGAGTCCTGCCATGAATGCCCTCACCGAACCCGAGACCCTCGCCTCCTTTCGCGCCGAGACCCGTGCCTGGCTGGAGGCCAACTGCCCGGCCGAGATGCGCCGGCCGGTCACCAGCGAGAACGACACCTGCTGGGGCGGGCGCAACTTCACCTTCCAGTCCGAGGCCCAGCGCCTGTGGATGACCCGAATGGCCGACAAGGGCTGGACCGTGCCCGACTGGCCGCGGGAATACGGCGGCGCCGGGCTCTCGCGCGCCGAGGTCAAGGTGCTGCGCGAGGAGATGCGCGGCCTTGGCTGCCGTTCGCCGCTGGACAGCTTCGGCATCTGGATGCTCGGCCCGGCGCTGCTGCGCTACGGCAATGCCGAGCAGAAGGCCGAGCACCTGCCGCGCATCGCCCGCGGCGAGATCCGCTGGTGCCAGGGCTACTCCGAGCCCAATGCCGGCTCCGACCTGGCCTCGCTCGCCACCCGCGCCGATCTGCAGGGCGATCACTTCGTGGTCAACGGCCAGAAGATCTGGACCTCGTATGCCGACAAGGCCGACTGGATCTTCTGCCTGGTGCGCACCGACTTCGCCGCGAAGAAGCACGACGGCATCAGCTTCCTGCTCTTCGACATGGCGTCTCCCGGCGTCACCACGCGCCCCATCCTCCTGATCTCCGGCAAGTCGCCGTTCTGCGAGACCTTCTTCGACAATGTCCAGGTGCCGCGCCGCAACCTGGTGGGCGAGATCAACCGCGGCTGGGAGATCGCCAAGTACCTGCTCACGCACGAGCGCGAGTCGATCAGCGGCATGGGCACGCGCAGCGCCGGCCGGCCGCTGCCCCAGACCGCGCTGGCCGCGGCCGGCCGCGATGCCGAGGGCCGGCTCGCCGATCCGCTGCTGCGCGCCAGCCTCGCCGCCTTCGAGGTCGACGAGGCCGCCTTCGGGCTGATGCTCGAACGCCATGGTGACCTCGCCCGTCAGGGGCAGGCCGACCCGGCCTTCTCGTCGGTGCTGAAGTACTACGGCTCGGAGCTCAACAAGCGCCGCTTCGAGCTCGCCATGCAGTGCGCCGGCAGCGACGCGCTGGAGTGGGAGAGCGAGCGCTCCGATGACGGCGCGCTGGCGCGTGGCTGGCTGCGCACCAAGGCCAACTCCATCGAGGGCGGGACCAGCGAGGTCCAGCTCAACATCGTCTCCAAGCGCATCCTGGCGCTGCCCGGCGCCTGATCCGGCGCGCGGCCCCCGCTTTCTGAACGGAAACCCCATGGCACTCACCCTGGATGAATCGCAGCGCATGCTGCACGACTCGGCGCGCAGCTTCATCGGCGAGCGCGCGCCGGTGGCCCATCTGCGCCGGCTGCGCGACAGCCGCGACCCCGACGGTTTCGACCGCGCCCTCTGGCAGGAGTTCGCCAGCATGGGCTTTGCCGGCGTGCTGGTGCCCGAGGCCCACGGCGGTCTCGGCCTGGGCCTGGTCGAGGCCGGCATCATCATGGAGGCCATCGGGCGCAGCCTGATGCCCTCGCCCTTCTTCGCCACCTCGGTGCTGGGCGCCACGGCCCTGGCCGGCGCCGACCGGCCGGAGTCCATGGCCGGGCACCTGTCGGCGCTGGCCGCCGGTGAGCGCCTGTTCGCGCTGGCGGTCGACGAGGGGCCGCGCCATCGTCCGGCGGCGCTGGCCTGCAGCGCCACGCCCGTCGGCGAGGGCTACACCCTGCAGGGCGCCAAGACCTTCGTGGTCGACGGCCATGTGGCCCACTGGCTGATCGTGGCCGCGGCCGCGCCGCAGGGCACGGTGCTGCTGCTGGTCGATCCGGCCCAGGCCGGTGTCGCGGTGGAGCGCACCGTGATGGTCGACGCCCACAACGCGGCGCGGGTGCGCCTCGATGCCGTGTCGGTGCCGGCGGCGCAGGTGCTGGTCGGGCCGGCCCGCGGCGCGCAGGTGCTCGCGGCCGTGCTCGAGGCGGGCCGCGCGGCACTGGCCGCCGAGCTGCTCGGCGCGGGCGACGAGACCTTCTCGCGCACCGTGGCCTACCTGCGCGAGCGCAAGCAGTTCGGCCGCACCATCGGCGAGTTCCAGGCGCTGCAGCATCGCGCGTCCATCCTGTACACCGATCTCGAACTCGCCCGGGCCGCGGTCATGCGCGGCCTGCAGGCGGCGGCCGCCGGCGGTGACGAGGCGGCGCGCTGGGTGTCGGTGGCCAAGGCCAAGGCCTGCCAGGCGGCCGGGCTGGCGGCCCAGGAGGGCGTGCAGATGCACGGCGGCATGGGCATGACCGATGCCTTCGATCAGGGCCTCTTCATGAAGCGCATCAAGGTGCTGCAGGAGCTCTTCGGCGACGCGGCCTTCCACGGCGACCGGCTGGCGCGGCTCAACGGCTACTGAGCCCCGTCACGCGTCCGAGCGCGCGCCTCGGACGCTGCCGGCTGGCGCAGGGGCCGGTGCTACCATCCGCGGCTTTCCCACGGACACCGCCCCCGCCATGCTCTGGATGCGCTTTGTGCTCGATGGTCGCCCCGCCCTGGGTCAGCTCGACGGCGACCGGGTCGTGGTTCACGAGGGCTCGCTCTTCGAGTCACCCCGGCCCACCGGCCAGGTGCTTTCGGCCGATTCGGTGCGCTGGCTGCCGCCCTGCGAGCCCGGCAAGTTCATCTGCCTGTGGAACAACTTTCATGCCGCGGCCGCCAAGCAGGGGCAGGCCATCCCGGCCGAGCCGCTGTGGGTGATCAAGGCGGCGAGCGCGCTGTCGGCGCATCGCGCGCCGATCCCCGCGCCGGCGGCCTCGGCCTATGACGGCCGGGTGGTGTTCGAGGGCGAGCTCGGCGTGGTGATCGGCCGGCGCTGCCGCGATGTCGACGAAGCGCAGGCCGCCGACCACATTCTGGGCTACACCTGCGTCAACGATGTGACCGCGCTCGAGCTCATCAACCGCGATCCCGCCTTCGCGCAATGGACCCGCGCCAAGAGCTTCGATGGCTTCGGGCCCTTCGGTCCGGTGATCGCCACCGGACTCGACCCGCTCTCGCTCACGGTGCGCACCCTGGTGGGCGGCCGCGAGCGGCAGAACTACCCGGTGGCCGACATGATCTTCAAGCCGGCGCAGATCGTCGCGCGCCTGTCGCGCGAGATGACGCTGGAGCCCGGCGATGTGATCTCCTGCGGCACCTCGCTGGGCGTGCTGCCGATGCGGCCCGGCCAGCTGATCGAGGTGAGCATCGAGGGCATCGGCACCCTGTCCAACGAATACCAGGCCGCGGCCGCCTGAGCGCCGGCCGGCCACCGCAGCTGACCATCGGAGCGTGTGAGATGAAGATCACCATCGTGGGAGCCGGCGCCATCGGCGGCTATCTCGGGGCGCGGCTGGCGCTGGCCGGCGAGGAGGTCACCTTCGTGGCCCGCGGCGCCAACCTCGCGGCGCTGCGCGCCGACGGCATCCGCCTCATCGAGGAGGACGGCACCGAGCGGGTGGCCCGGCCGGTTCGCGCGGTGCAGTCGATGGCCGAGGCCGGCCCGCAGGACTATGTGCTGCTCACCCTGAAGGCGCATCAGGTGGAGCAGGTCGCGCCCGACATGCGCGCGCTGTTCGGGCCCGACACCGCGGTGGTGACCATGCAGAACGGCATCCCGTGGTGGTACTTCCACCGCCTGGGCGGCGAGTACGACGGGCGCGCGGTGACCGCGGTCGATCCGCGCGGCGTGATCGCCGCCAGCATCGAGAACGAGCGCATCATCGGTTCGGTGGTCTATCCAGCCAGCGAGCTGGTGGCCCCGGGCGTGGTCAAGGTGATCGAGGGCAACCGCTTCTCGCTGGGCGAGCCCGACAACAGCCGCTCCGAGCGCGCGGTTCGCCTGTCGGAGGCCATGATCCGCGCCGGTTTCAAGTCGCCGGTGTCCACCGATCTTCGCGGCGAGATCTGGCTCAAGCTCTGGGGCAATCTCACCTTCAATCCGGTGAGCGCGCTCACCCATGCCACGCTGGCCGGCATCTGCCGCTTTCCGCTCACCCGCGAACTGGCCGCCGGCATGATGCGCGAGGCGCAGGCCGTGGCCGAGAAGCTCGGCGCGCGCATGCGGGTGTCGGTGGACAAGCGCATCGCCGGCGCCGAGGCGGTGGGCGAGCACAAGACCTCGATGCTGCAGGATGTGGAGCGCGGCCGCGCGCTGGAGCTCGACGCGCTGCTGGGCAGCGTGGTGGAGCTCGCCCGCATCACCGGCATCGAGACGCCCCGCATCGATGCCATCCATGCCTGCGCATCGCTGCTCGCGGCCACGCTTGCGGCGCAGAACGGGCGGCTGGAGATCCAGCCGCTGTAGTGCGGCCCCCAGGCCGGGGGCCTCAGCCCGCCGTGGCGGGCCGCCCGCGCAGCGAGCGCGCGATCCGGTTCAGCGGCTGCCAGAACAGCATCGCCAGCCCGAGCGACATCAGCGAACCGACCAGGCCGTTGGCCCAGAAAACCGACAGGCTGCCCTGCGACATCAGCATCGCCTGGCGGAAGCTCGATTCGGCCATGTCACCGAGCACCAGCGCGAGCACCAGCGGCGCCAGCGGGTAGCCGAGCTTCTTGAACAGGTAGCCGAGCAGGCCGAAGACCAGCATCAGCACCACATCGAAGAGCGCGTTGTGCACGGTGTACGCGCCGATCGCGCAGATCACCAGGATGACCGGCGCGATGATCGCGAAGGGCACCCGCAGGATGGCCGCCCACCAGGGCACGGTGGTGAGCACCACCAGCAGGCCGACGATGTTGCCGAGGTACATGCTGGCGATCAGGCCCCAGACGAAGTCCTTCTGCTCGACGAACAGCAGCGGACCGGGCTGCAGGCCCCAGATCAGCAGGCCGCCAAGCAGCACCGCGGCGGTGGGCGATCCCGGGATGCCCAGCGTGAGCATGGGCAGCAGGGCGCTCGTGCCGGCGGCGTGCGCGGCGGTCTCGGGCGCGACCACGCCCTCGAGCTCGCCCTTGCCGAAGCGCGCGCCGTTGGGCGAGAAGCGCTTGGCCATGCCGTAGCTCATGAACGAGGCCGGCGTGGCGCCGCCGGGCGTGATGCCCATCCAGCAACCGATCAGCGTGCCGCGGATGGCGGTGGCCCAGTAGCGCGGCAGCTGCTTCCAGGTCTCGAGCACCACGCGGGCGTTGATGCCCGAGCGGCCGCCCTTGAAGGCGAGGCCTTCCTCCATGGTGACCAGGATCTCGCCGACGCCGAACAGGCCGATCACCGCCACCAGGAAGTCGAAGCCGCGCAGCAGCTCCTGCTGGCCGAAGGTGAGGCGCAGCTGGCCGGTGACGGTGTCCATGCCCACCGCGCCCAGCGCGAAGCCGAGCATCATCGCCGCGATGGTCTTGTAGGCCTTGTTGCCGCTCATGCCCACGAAGCTGCAGAAGGTGAGGAACTGCACCGCGAAGAATTCCGCGGGGCCGAACTTCAGCGCGAATTTCGCCACCACCGGCGCGAGGAAGGTGACCATCAGCACCGACAGCAGGGCGCCGACGAACGAGGAGGTGAAGGCGGCGGTGAGCGCCTCGCCGGCGCGGCCCTGCTGGGCAAGCGGGTAGCCGTCGAAGGTGGTGGCCACCGACCAGGGTTCGCCGGGGATGTTGAACAGGATCGAGGTGATCGCCCCGCCGAACAGCGCGCCCCAGTAGATGCAGGAGAGCATGATGATCGCGCTGGCCGGCGGCATGGTGAAGGTGAGTGGCAGCAGGATCGCCACGCCGTTGGCGCCGCCCAGGCCGGGCAGCACGCCGATCAGCACGCCCAGCACGATGCCCAGCAGCATGAACCCGAAGTTCTGCAGCGACAGCGCGACCGAGAAGCCGTGCATCAGGTTGCCGAGGTCTTCCATGGCTCAGAACCCCAGCAGTCGTTCGATCGGGCCCTTGGGCAGGGACACCAGGAACCAGCGCTCGAAGAGCATGAACAGCAGCAGCGGCACGCCCACCGAGACCGCGCCGGTGAGCGGCCAGCCGAAGCGGCCATGGCGGCGCATGAAATAGCCGATGAACAGCGCCGAGGCGAGATAGATGCCCAGGCCATAGATGGCCGCGACATAGATCGCCGTGGGCACGAACACCTGCGCCACCCGGCCGAGCTGCTCGCGGCTGGCGAAGGCCTCGCCGGCGCCGATGCCCGCGCGCAGCGCGTCGACCACGCCGACCAGCGCCGCCGCGGCGAGCGCCAGCCCGATGTAGAACGGGAAGTAGCCGGCCTGCGGCCCGTCGTCGGCCCAGCCCGCGCCGATGCGGTGGCTGTCCACCGCGACCACCACCCCCACCGCCAGGAAGAACAGCGAGGTGATCAGCTCGACCTGCGCGTGCCGCAGGCGTGAGGGGGTTTCATCCCCCGTGGGATGGGACATGGTGGCGCTCCGCGGTCGGGTCTACTTGGCCAGGAAGCCGGCTTCCTGCATCAGGCCCTTGTGGAGCGCCTCGGCCTTGACCAGCCAGTCGGTGAACTCCTTGCCGGTCATGAAGCTGTCCTTGAACGCGCCCTTCTCGACGAACTCCTTCCAGTCGGGGGTGGCGCGCACCTTGCGGAACAGGTCGATGTAGAAGTTGACCTGGTCGGGCGTGACCCCCGGGGGCATGAAGATGCCGCGCAGCATCAGGTAATCGACATCGACGCCGGCCTCCTTGCAGGAGACGATGTCGTTCCACGACTGGGTCTCGGTGACCTTGGCCTTGAAGGGCATGCGCTCGTCGTCGAGCACGCACAGCGGGCGCAGCTTGCCGGCACGCCAGTGGGCGACCGCCTCGATGGGGTTGTTCACGGTGGAGTTGACATGCTTGCCCACCAGTTGCACCGCGACATCGCCGCCACCCTTGAAGGGCACATAGATGAACTTGCGCCCGGCGACCTTCTCAAGCGCGACCGTGATGATCTGGTCTTCCTGGCGCGAGCCGGTGCCGGCCATCTTGAAGGTGGCCGGGGGCGCGGCCTTGACCGCGTCGAGGTACTCGCGGGCGGTCTTGTAGGGCGCCTCGGCATTGACCCACAGCACGAACTGGTCGAGCGCGAGCATCGACACCGGGGTCATGTCCTTCCAGTTGAAGGGCACGCCGGTGCCCAGCGGCGTGGTGAACAGGTTGGACAGCGTGATGACGATCTTGTGCGGATCGCCCTTGGCGGCCTTGACCTCGAGGAAGCCCTCGGCGCCGGCGCCGCCCGCCTTGTTGACCACGACCAGCGGCTGCTTCATGAGGGAATGCTTGCTGATCACGCCCTGCAGGAAGCGCGCCATCTGGTCGGCGCCCCCGCCGGTGCCGGCCGGCACCACGAACTCCACCGGCTTGGCGGGTTCCCAGGCGGCGGTTGCATTCAATGAAATTACGAGGCCGGCTGCGAGCGCCAGCCCTCTCGCAGCGCGTTGCAGACCGCGGGTTGCGGCCGCGGGAAGGATGGCATGAGATTTTAACATTTGAAACTTTGGCTGGAAGTTGATCGGCGTCGTCGGTCGCGGATGGTACTGGCAAGGCCTCCCCGTAGAATCAAAGGTTTGGCCAATTAGTCGGGGATTCCCAGATGCCGCAAGCAAGCACCCTCGTGGAACTGATGTCGGCAGGCGCCGACGATGCCATCGCCCTCACCGCGCCCGGGGTCGCGGGCCTGAGCTTCGCGGCGCTGCGCGCCCAGGTGCGCGACACCGTGGCCGCGCTCAATGCCATGGGCATCGGCCGCGGCGATCGGGTGGCGATCGTGCTCAACAACGGCCCCGAGATGGCCACCGCCTTCATCGCGGTGGCGGCCGGCGCGGCCTCGGCGCCGCTCAATCCGGCGTATCGCGCCGACGAGTTCGAGTTCTATCTCTCGGACCTGAACGCGCGCGGCCTGATCGTGGAGGCCGGCAGCTCCTCGCCGGCGGTGGAGGTGGCGCGCAAGCTCGGCGTGCGCATCATCGAGCTGCAGCCGCGGCGCGAGGCCGGCGCCGGCGCGTTCAGCCTCGCGGCCGGCCCGGCCGGCACCCCGGCCCAGCCCGGCGCGGCTCAGCCCGACGATGTGGCGCTGGTGCTGCACACCTCGGGCACCACCTCGCGTCCGAAGATCGTGCCGCTCACCCAGCGCAATGTCTGCGCCTCGGCGCGCAACATCCGCGGCTTCCTCTCGCTTGCCGCCGACGATCGCGGCCTGAACATCATGCCGCTGTTCCACATCCATGGCCTGATCGCAGGCATCCTCGCGCCGCTCTCGGCCGGCGGCCAGGTGTGCTGCACGCCGGGCTTCAACGCCCTGAAGTTCTTCGCCTGGATGGAGGAGTCGAGGCCCACCTGGTACACCGCGGTGCCCACCATGCACCAGACCATCCTCAGCCGCGCGGCGAACAACCGCGCGGTGATCGAGGCCAACCCGCTGCGCTTCATCCGCTCCTCGTCGTCGGCCATGCCCACCCAGGTGATCCGCGAGATCGAGCAGGTGTTCGGCGCGCCGCTGGTCGAGTCCTACGGCATGACCGAGGCAGCCCACCAGATGGCTGCCAACCCGCTGCCCCCGCGCGAGCGCAAGCCCGGCTCGGTGGGCATCGCCGCCGGCCCCGAGATGGCGATCATGGATCTGGACGGCCGCCTGCTGCCCCCGGGCGAGACCGGCGAGATCGTGATCCGTGGCGAGAATGTCACCCTGGGCTACGAGAGCAACCCCAAGGCCAACGCCGAGGCCTTCACCAACGGCTGGTTCCGCACCGGCGACCAGGGCGTGATGGATGCCGAGGGCTACTTCACCATCACCGGGCGTCTCAAGGAGATCATCAACCGCGGCGGCGAGAAGGTCTCGCCGCGCGAGGTCGACGAGGTGCTGATGGACCACCCGGCGGTGGCGCAGGTGGTCACCTTCGCGATCCCGCACGACAAGCTCGGCGAGGAGGTGGGCGCCGCGGTGGTGCTGCGCGAGGGCGCAACCCTGGCCGAAAAGGAGCTGCGCGAATTTGCCGCGAAGCGGCTGGCCGACTTCAAGGTGCCGCGCAAGGTGGTGTTCCTGGAGGAGATCCCCAAGGGCGCCACCGGCAAGCTGCAACGCATCGGCCTGGCGGCCAAGCTCGGCCTGGCCTGAGCGGCCGTGGGCGTCGGCCGGCGAGCGCTCAGCGTCCCGGCTGCGCCAGCAGCGCCCCGATCAGCTGCCAGTGGGCATCGGACACCGGCGTGATCGACAGCCGGTTGCCCCGGCGCAGCACCAGCAGATCGGCGAGCCCGGGATGGGCGCGCAGTTCGGCCAGCGACAGCAGCCGGGTGCGGCGCAGGGCCTGCACATCGCGCAGCAGCCAGCGCGGCGATTGCGGCCGCGCGGTGGGGTCGTACCAGGGCGAGGCGGGGTCGAACTGGGTGGGGTCGGGCCGGCACTCGGAGGCGATCCGGGCCAGGCCGGCGATGCCCGGCTGCGGACAGCTGGAGTGGTAGAAGAGCACGCCGTCATCCACCCGCATGGCGTCGCGCAGGAAGTTGCGCGCCTGGTGGTTGCGCACGCCGGTCCAGGGCACGGTGGCGTTCGGCGCGGCGAGCGCGTCGTCGATGGAGCAGTCCGAGGGCTCGGACTTCATCAGCCAGTAGGCCATGGCGGTGAGGATGACGCCGGTGGCGTTGGAAAGGGGTGCCCCGCCTGTGCCGGTAGACCGGCATCCTGAACCATGAGGCTCAGGTCGGCCGCAGCGGGCATCACATCAGGTTCATCCGACAGGGGACGATCTCAACAGCGACGCGCCATTCGCCACGGCCTGGTACGACACATTGGTTCAAGGAATGTAAGGCCTTGTCGGACACCGCAGGGCAGGGGTCATTGTAGCCCCGGAAGCGGCGCCCGCAGCGCCGCCGGTCAGAAGAGCGACTCCTGGCGGCGGATCTCGGCCTCGAGGGCCTCGTTGACGGCGCGCAGCCGGCGCGCGCTGTCGGGGCCGGGCGCGGCCGGCTGGCGGGCGAGGATGAGCTGCTCGGCGAGCTGCAGCGCCGCGCCGATGGCGATGCGGTCGAGATGGGTGAGCCGGTTCTCGTCGCGCACCGCGCGCATGGTCTGGTCGACCAGCGCGGCGGCCTCGATCAGCCGGGGCTTCTCGTCGGGGCCGACCGCGAGGCGGTAGTCTCGGTCGAGGATGCGCACATCGATCTGTTCCATGTCACTCCTGCGGGGCGGCATCGGGGAGCCGTCCCAGGGCGCTGCGCACCTGCGCCCTGGCCTCGTCCATGCGCTGGCGCAGGGTCTGCTGCGCGAGGCGGGCTTCCTCGAGCGCCTGGCGCAGCTGGCGGTTCTCGTCGGCGAGCCGCTGGCTGCCGGCGATCAGCTGCTGGATGTGGCCTTCCAGCCGGTCGAGTTCGGGGTCCATGCGTCGATGGTAGGCAGGGTGGTGAGGGGGGTCAAGCGCGGGCCTGCGGTAGCATCGGACGATGGCTGAGCGTTTCTTAAGCCGCGGGCTGCGCGGCGCCGTTCTCGCGGGGGCGATGGCGCTCGCGGCGGGCCTCGCCGCGCTGTCCCCGCCCGTGGCCGCGCAGGGCACGCGGGTGGAGGCCGTGGAGGTGGCCCTGGTGGCGCGCGACGCCGCGGCGGTGGCCGGCCGGCCGCTGCAGGTCGCCCTGCGCATCCGCCACGATCCGCACTGGCACAGCTACTGGCGCAACCCCGGTGACTCCGGCCTGCCCACGCGGCTGGAGTGGCGCCTGCCGGCGGGATGGCAGGCCGGCGAGATCCGCTGGCCCGCGCCGCAGCGGGTGCTGATCGGGCCGCTCGCCAACCATGTCTACGAGGACGAGGTCCTGCTGCCGGTGAGCCTGAGCGTGCCGGCGCAGGCGGCCGGGCAGGTCACGCTGCAGGCGCAGGCGCACTGGCTGATGTGCCGCGATGTCTGCATTCCCGGCGAGGCCAGCCTGTCGCTGTCGCTGCCGGTGCAGGCCGCGGGCGAGCCGCCCGCCTCGCCGCACCGCGCAGCCATCGATGCCACGCTCGCGGCGCTGCCGGTGTCGCCGCTGTCGGCGCAGGCCCTGCTGGCCGACGGGCGACTCTCGCTGCGCTTCGTGGCGGCGAGCCCGCGTCGGGCCGAATTCTTTCCCTACGAGGAAGGCACGCTGCAGACGGCGGCGCCCCAGCGGCTTTCGCGCCTGCCCGATGGCAGCCACCGGCTGGATGTCCCGCTTGCCGACCCCGCGCAGGGCGCAGCGTCGTCGCTGTCGGGCACGCCCCGCGCGCTGGGCGTCATCCGCCTGGATGACCAGGTGAGCGAGGTGATGGCGGTGGCCGCCAGTGGTCCCATGCCGGTCGGCGAGCCCGTGAGCGAGGCCGTCGGTCGCCAGCTGCTGCCCCCGGCAGGCCGGGTGGCAGGCGGCGGGCTGGCCGCGCCGAGCGGCCGGCCGATTGCCGGTGAGGCGGCGGGGTCGGGGCCGGGCTCGCTCGGGCTGGCCATGCTCTTCGGCGCACTGGGCGGGCTCATCCTCAACCTCATGCCCTGCGTGTTCCCGGTGGTCGGGCTCAAGGTGATGGGCTTCGTGGGACATGGTCCGGCGCAGGCCCGCCGGGCGGCGATCGCCTTCGCCCTTGGCGTGCTTGCCACCTTCCTCGGGCTGGCCGGACTGCTGCTCGCGCTGCGCGCGGCCGGCCAGGCGGTGGGCTGGGGCTTTCAGCTGCAGTCGCCGGTGTTCGTGGCCCTGCTCGCGCTGCTGTTCGTGCTGATCGCGCTCAACTTCGCGGGCCTGTTCGAAGTCGGCCTCAGTCTCACCCGCCTGGGCGGCGTCGAGGCCGCGATCACCGCCGGCTCGCCCGCGCGGCCCGGCGGCGGCCTGCCCGGGGCCTTCGGCTCGGGCGCGCTGGCGGTGCTGGTGGCCACGCCCTGTACCGCGCCCTTCATGGGCTCGGCCCTGGGTTTCACCCTTGGCGAGCCGGCGCCGGTGGTGCTGGCGGTCTTTGCGGCAATCGCCGCCGGCATGGCGTTGCCGTATCTGGTGCTGGGCTTCGCGCCGGCGCTGATCGCCCGCCTGCCGCGGCCGGGTCGCTGGATGGAGAGCCTGCGCCAGTTCATGGCCTTTCCCATGCTGACCAGCGCGGCCTGGCTGGCCTGGGTGCTCGGCCAGCAGGCCGGCATCGACGCGGTGTTCGGGCTGGCGATCGGCGCGGTGCTGCTGGCGCTGGCGGGCTGGATCGTCGGTCGATTCGCGCAGCCGGCCGCGGCTGCCCGTCGCCCGTTTGCCGTCGCCCTGGCGCTGGGCGCGGCGATTGCCGGCGTGTGGGTCGCCCTGATGCCGCTGTCCGCGGGGCCGCCGGCGCCCGGTGATGCGGCCGCCGCCGGCGGCGCCGCCTCCGCGCCCG
>JAGWVN010000106.1 GCA_018970865.1 Betaproteobacteria bacterium | reverse complement strand
GCCCGCAACCGCTGGCTCGGGCCCATCGCCGGCCTGGCTGCCGGTCTGGGCCTGGCCGCCCTGTTCAGCCACCTCGGTCTGGGCGCCGAGTTCGCCAACGCGGTCATGAGTGGCCTGCTGCTGCTGGCGCTGCTGGCTGTCGGACTGGTGGTGTTCCGGATGATCATGGCCCGTCGCCAGGGTGGGGTCCGGCCGGCCATGGCCGCGCCCGGCTACGGCAACACCGCCATCGGGCCCGAGGCCTCGGTGAGCTATCCGCCGGCCAGCGCCCGCAGCAGCGAGGCGATGTTCGGCGGTGCTGCTGCCGGTGCCGGCCTTGCCGCGGCGTCGGTCACCGGACTGCCCCCGGGCGTGCCGGCCGACTTCGATGTCGAGGGCTTCCTCAAGGGTGCCCGCCAGCAGTTCGTGCGCCTGCAGGCCGCCTTCGACGCAGCCGATCAGTCCGTGCTGCGCGAGTTCGTCTCGGACGACCTGCTGCCGGAACTCTCCCGGCAGATCGCCGAGCGGGGCGCCGCCACCCAGCGCACCGATGTGGTCAGCCTCGAGGCCGAACTGCTCGGCATCCATCCGCAGGGCCTGGACCATGTCGCCAGCGTGCGCTTCCATGGCCTGATCCGCGAGGTCGATTCCGCCGCCGCCGAGCCCTTCGACGAGGTCTGGAATCTGGTCAAGCCCATGGCCGGCGGCTCGGGCTGGATGCTCGCCGGCATTCAGCAGCTGGCGTGAACCCCGCGCCCGGGGCTGCGGGTTCCGACGCCTTCGAGCGTCCGGCCAGCCCCTGGCGGGCGCTGGCGGCTGACGCCGCCCTGGCGGCCCACCGTGGCGCGGTGCAGGCGCTGGCGATGGGGCTGGGCCATGTGCTGCGGCAGCAGGCCTGGGCACGAGACCGCCTGCGCATGCATGCCGGTGCCGTGGTGCGGGTGGGTCTGGTCCTGCCCGAGCAGCCTGCCCTGCCGGCGCCCGAGGCCCGGCTGAGAATCACGCCCGAGGGTCTGCTCGAGCCCGCCGAAGGCAGCGTGGCGCCAAGGGCTACGCTGCTGCTGCAGCCCTCGGCGCAAGCGCTCCAGGCCTTCGCCAGCCAGGGCGTGAGCGGCCTCACCCGGCATCTTCGTGTGGATGGCGATGTCATGCTCGCTGCGGCCCTGGGCGAGCTCGCGCGCGATCTGCGCTGGGACGCCGAGGAAGACCTCAGCCGTATCGTCGGAGATGTGGCGGCGCACCGGGCCGCCGGGCTCCTTGACGCGCTGGCCCGCCGCCTGAAGGACCTGCCGGCCGCGCTCGCCAGCGCGGCCGATGGCTCGCGCGCGTCGGGCGCAGGCCCGGCCGTGTCCAGGGCCGCGATGCGCGGGCTGGGTGACACGCTGAGCGCGCTCGACGACCGGCTGCGCCGCCTCGAGGCCCGCGTCGAGCGCCTTTCCTAAGCCGGGCCCTCGGGCTTGCGATCGGCGGGCGGAAACACGAAGCCGCCCGGATCGGCCCGCCACTGGCGCAGCAGCGCCCCCAGGAATTCCCGCCGGCGGGTGAGGCGCAGCTGGCGCGCCTTCAGTGCCGTGCTGAAGGCCAGCGCGAAGCTCACCGTCAGGTTGGTCAGGCCCACCAGCGCCACGCCCAGCGCGGCCAGGGCGAGCTCGGGCCAGGGCACCGCGAAGCCCAGGCCGGTCCAGCCGTAGGCGAGGTTGGCCGCGGCGAAGGTCACATGGCGGATGTCGAGCGGCAGCCCGAGGATGTGGCCGATGAATCCCACATAGCCGAGCATCAGGCCGAAGGCGATGTTGCCCACGATGGCGCCCAGGTTCTGCTCCACATAGCGCGCCAGCCCGGCCGCGCCATCCTCGCCGATCAGACGGCGCAGCCAGCCCAGGCGCGCGAGCCGCGCCGGGATGCGCGAGTACACGCAGCGATTGTCGTAGTAGCCCGAGAGCACGCCGGCCAGGAACAGGCACACCCCGGCGATCGCGGCATGGGGCACCGCGGCCGACAGCGGATGCAGGTCGGCCAGCAGGTGCGCGGACTTCTCGGGGCCGGTGAGCGGCTGTCCCACGCCCTGCAGCCAGAGCCAGGCGATCAGCAGCGACACCGGAAAGGCGAGCAGCACATTGCCGGCGATGGCCACGAGCTGGGTGCGGGAAATCTGGGCGGTGAGCACGGCCAGTCGGTCCAGCGAGCGGGCGCGGTCGCGGCTCTCGTCGATGGCCTGGGCGATGCGCGAGGCGGTCATCGCCGGCTGCTTGGTCGCGATCGTGAAGTGCAGCAGATGCACCAGCACGAAACCCGCGGCGTAGTTCAGACCGAAGCCCAGCGCTTCCCAGAAGGGCGGCAGGTGCAGGCTGGCGATCAGGATCTTGAGCAGCGCCATGAAGCCCACGATCACCCCGGCGCCCATGGCCGATCGGGCCATCGCCCACCAGCCCGCCCGATCGGTGGTCACATAGTGCTCACCGGTCCGGCTGGCATTCTCGGTGACCTGCAGGGCGAGCAGATCGGAGCTGCGCGCCATCAGCTCGCGCAGGCTGTCACGGCCGCATTCCCCGCGGATCAGGGCCTCCAGCAGGCGCGCGCTGGCCAGGGATCGGTCAGCCCCCTCTTCGGGAGCGGCCGCGATCGCCAGCAGGCTTCGGATGCGCGCCACGCTCTGGGCGCACTGCTGCAGCAGCAGGGTGAGGCCCACGCTGGTGCCCTGGCTGCGGGCGAGCTGGCGCACCGCACCGACGACCCCGTCGCAGCGATCCAGCTGCGCGCGCAGACGCGCCAGTCTCGGCGCATCGATCGTGGCGAGCGGCTGATCCGAGCCGGCCGCCTGCGCGCACCAGGCCAGCAGCTCGGCCGCCTGCCCGAGGAAGGGGCAGTCATGGTCCGGCGGCGGCGTGTGGTAGCGCAGCAGCAGCGGATCGGCCCCCAGCGCGGCCAGCCGGTGGGCAAGCAGCCGCAGCGCCTCCAGGCATTCGCTGCGCAGGCGGGCGCGGCCGCCGGCGGCCAGCGGCCGGCGCCGTGCGGCCTGCTCGATCAGGTGGATCAGCCGGGCCCAGCGGGTCTCGCCCACCGCGCGCACCCAGTCGAGATCGTCACGGCGGTGGAACAGCTCGCCGAGCACATCCACCCACAGGCCGTTGTCCGGGATGGTCGGCAGCCAACGGCGGGACAGACGATCGATCAGACCGCGCAGGAAACCGGGCTCCAGCACCACGCCGGTCTCGGCCAGCAGGTGGCGCTCGCGCCGGTGCTCGAAGAGCAGGAAGAGATGCCCGGCGAGATCCTCGGCCACGACCGGCTCCGCCTCCAGTCGCAGGCACAGCCGCTCGACGGTCTCGGCCGCTGCCGCCGGCTCCCGGCCGGGCGGGGGCCGCAGGGCGTTCACGAACTGCCCCAGCCAGCGGGTGTCGTCGGCAGGCGCTCGCCGGCCGAGTTCGGCGAGCAGGGCGTCAAGCTCGCTCATGGGGTGTGGGCGCGTGGCAACACGGTCAGGCTCACGATCTGAGCCTGGGACATGGCATACTGTTCATGCATACAGGAGATCGACATGCCCCATTCCCGCGTTCAGCCCCGCATCCGCTTCACCGCCCTGCCCGTCCAGGCCCCCGTTCGCCGCATCGTACGGCCGTCCCGGCCCCGGCTCGATCCCGACCGCCTCGTGGGCATGGCCTGCGTGGCCGCCATGGCCCTGGTGGCGCTGGTGCTCTGAGCGCCGTGCAGTTCTACGCAGGCCGGGGCCAGGGCGCCCGGCGCGCGGCCTGCCGGTCCCCTCAGGCGCCGGTATAGCGGGGCGGGCGGCCTTCCAAGAAGGAACGGGTGCCCTCCTCGAAGTCGCCCGAGAGCGCCGCCAGCGCGAACTGATCGAAGTCGGCATGGCTGGTGGCCCTGTCCAGCGCAAAGGCGCTGGCGTTGATCGCCTGCTTGATCATCCGCAGCTGCACCGGCGGCAGGCCGGCCGCCCGCCGCGCCAGAGCCAGGGCCTCGGCCAGGGCGGTGCCGGGCTCGCAGAGCTGGTCCACCAGGCCCCAGTCCTGGGCGATGGTGGCTGGTATCTTCTCCGACAGGATGATGATCCGCTTGGCCTTGGCCGGCCCCACCAGGTGCGTGATGCGCGGCACCGCGCCCCAGGACAGGTTCATGCCGCGCTCGATCTCGGGCACATAGAAGGTGGCGCTGCGCGATGACACCCGCAGGTCGCAGGCCACCGAGAGGGCGGTTCCGCCGCCCACGCACCAGCCCTCGATCGCGGCGATGGTCAGCGGCTCAAGCTCTTCCCAGGCCCGGCACATCCTGCCTCCGGCCTGCATGGCCAGACGCCGTCGGGACATCGGCCAGCCTCGCGAGATCTCCCGCTCGGGGTCCTTGAGGTCGGCGCCCATCGAGAAATTCTCGGCCGTGCCGGTGAGCACCACCGCGGCCAGGGTGTCGTCGTCCTCGAAGCCGCGCGCGGCCTTGGTGAGCTCGCGCAGCAGCGCCGCCGACATCGGGTTGGCCCGGGTGCCGCGATCGAATCGCACGATCGCGATCCGGTCCTGGCGTTCAATCGTGACCATCGTGGGCTCCGCCAGCGATCAGGGGGTGATGATGACCTTGCCCATCACCTTGCGGTTCATCATGTCGTTGATGGCCTGCGCGCCCTGGGCCAGCGGGTAGCGCGCCGAGATGTGCGGCCGCAGCTTGCCCTGCTGCACCAGCTCGAACATCTCCTGCACATCCTGGCGGTAGGCCTGCGGCTCCTTGCTGCAGAACTGGCCCCAGAACACGCCGACCACCGACGCGCCCTTGAGCAGCATCAGGTTCAGCGGCAGGCGGGGGATCTCGCCGTTGGCAAAGCCCACCACCAGGAAACGGCCGCGCCAGCCGATCGAGCGGAAGGCCGGCTCGGCGAACTTGCCGCCCACCGGGTCGTAGATGACATCCGGGCCCTTGCCGTCGGTGAGCTCCTTCAGGCGCTCGCGCAGGTCTTCGGTCTCGTAGTTGATGGTCATGTCGGCGCCGTGCTCGCGGCACACCGCCAGCTTCTCCTCGGTGGAGGCGGCGGCGATCACCTTCGCCCCGAAGGCCTTGCCGATCTCCACCGCGGCCAGGCCCACGCCACCTGCCGCGCCCAGCACCAGCAGGGTCTCGCCCGGCTTGAGTTCGCCGCGGTCCTTAAGGGCGTGGTACGAGGTGCCGTAGGTGAGGATGAACGCGGCGGCGGTGTCGAAGGGCAGGGTGCGCGGGATGGGGATGGCGCGCGCGGCCGACATCTTCACCTTCTCGCAGAAGGCGCCGTAGGTGGTCGAGCCGATGATGTGATCACCGACCTTGAGGTGCGTGACCCCGGCGCCCACCGCCGAGACGATGCCGGCGAATTCAGCGCCCGGCGAGAACGGCAGCTCGGCCTTGAACTGGTACTTGTTCTGGATGATCAGGACATCGGGGAAGTTGACCCCGGCTGCTTTCATGTCGACCACGATCTCGCCGGCGCCGGGCACCGGATCGGGCACTTCCTCGACCACCAGCGTGTCGGGCAGGCCGTATTGCTTGCAGAGCAGGGCTCTCATCGGGGATCTCCTGGAATGGGGCGCGAAGGCGTGCCGGCGGCGCTCGCCGGGATTCGGGCGATTATGCCCGCGCGTCTGCGGGGCCGCGGTCCGTTCGCGGCGGCGCGTCTCGCTTCCGGGCGCCTGGCGTGGCGAGGGGTGACCAGGCCCCGATCAGCCCGCCTCGGCCAGCCGCACCAGCGTGCTCAGGGCCCGGTTGACCGGAACCGGCACGGCGGCGGCCTCGCCCAGGCGCGCGACGAGGCCGTTCAGCGCGTCGATCTCGGTGGGTCGGCCGGCGGCCAGGTCCTGCGCCATCGAGGAGGTGGCGCCCGACATGGCGGTTCCGAGGCGGATCGCGTCGGCCACCAGCCGCTCGGCGGGGGGCAGCGGCACGCCTTGGCTGGCGGCCACGGCCACGCACTCGGCCACCACCTCGGCCATCAGGGCGCGCGCGCCGGCATCGGCCACCAGCCGGGCGTAGCGGGCGCGCCCCAGGGCCGAGAGCGCGTTGAACACGCAGTTCATCACCAGCTTTTCCCACAGCGCGGGTCGCGCATCGGGCACCACCGGGCAGGGCACGCCGGCCCGCTCGAACAACGCGGCCACGCGCTGCGCGTCGGCAAGGCCTGCCGCTGCGCTCGCCCCCGGCACCGGCCCGAGGATGAGATCGCCCCGACCGGCGTGGCGCACCTCTCCCGGGGCCGACATCGAGCAGGCCACATACACCGCGGCCGCAAGCGCGTCGCGACCAGCGGCTGCGCGCAGCCGCACGGGGTTGTCGACGCCGTTCTGCAGGCTCACCAGCACCGCGCCGGGTCGCAGCAGCGGGGCGAGCGTCCTCCCGCCGGTGTCGGTGTCGTGGCTCTTCACGCAGAACAGCACCACCTCGGCGTCGGCCAGCGCCGCCGGGTCGGTGTCGGCGCTCACCGCGGCCACCTGGCGCCGAGCGTCGGCATGCAGCACCAGCCCCTGGGCGCGCATGGCCTGCACATGCACTCCGCGCCCCACCAGGGTGACCGGCGCGCCGGCCAGCGCCAGCCGGGCGCCGTAGTAGCAGCCCACCGCACCCGCGCCGAAGATGCCGATGCGCGGCCAGTCGGTGGGGGCCGCGGGGCCTTGCGCGGCCGCTGCCGGGGATGCCGGGGCCTGATGGATCTTGGATGTCACGAAGCGCTTCCCTCGCCGTTGCGATCGAGGCGAGAGGGTAGCGCACCCGGTTCGGGGCGCGGCGCTCGCGGCCTCAGGGCGCCGCGTTCGGGAAAAACAGCGATTCGCCCCCGAGGGTGTAGGCCGCGATCGCGCGCTGGCCGGCCGGTGACACCACCCAGTCGGCGAACTGCTGGGCCAGCGCGGCCTTCACATGGGGGTGGCGGGCCGGGTTGACCACCATCACGCCGTACTGGTTGAAGAGGCTGCGGTCGCCCTCCACCAGCACCGCGAGCTCGCCGCGGTTGCGAAAGCTCAGCCAGGTGCCGCGGTCTGTCAGCACATGGCCGTTCAGCGACGAGGCCATGTTCAGCGCCGGCCCCATGCCGCAGCCGCACTCGCGGTAGCCCGGGGGGCGGGTCGTGGCCGGATCGATGCCGGCCGCGCGCCACAGCCGCAGTTCGGCGGCATGCGTGCCGCTGCGGTCACCGCGCGAGATGATCGGCTGGGTGCTGGTGGCCAGACGGCGCAGCGCGGCGGCGATGTCATTGCCCCGCACACCGGCCGGGTCGGCGCGCGGCCCCACCAGCACGAAATCGTTGTACATGACATTGCGCCGGCGCGTGGCGAAGCCCTCGGCCACGAAGCGCTCCTCGGCGGCGGTGTCGTGCACGAAGACCAGATCGGCGTCGCCCCGCCGGCCGATGTCCAGCGCCTGACCGGTGCCCACCGCCACCACCCGCACCTCGATGCCGGTGGCCTGCCGGAAGACCGGCAGCAGGTGGCCGAACAGGCCCGACTGCTCGGTGGAGGTGGTGGACGCCATCACGATGAAGCGCTCCTGCGCGCGAGCGCCGCCGCCGATCGCCGTCAGCGCGATAACCACGCCGAGCAGCACGCCCGCGATCGCCGCGCCCACACCCTTCGTCCATCCCGCCATCGTCGCCCCTGCCGTGTCCTGCCCGGGGCGGATTGTTCCCGAGCTGGCCGGCGCAGGCGATATGTCGGGCCGGACATAGGTGAATCAGGACGAGGTCAGCCCCGCTCGCCGCCGAGGGCGGCCAGCACCTCGGCGGCGGCGGCCGTGTCGTGCTCGCCCAGGCCGAGCGCCATCGCCGAGGTGTAGATCGCGGCGCAGGCGTTGAACAGCGGCGTCGGGCAGTCCACCGCCCGGGCCGTGTCGCCGATCACCTGCATGTCCTTCTGCCAGACCGAGACCTTCATGGTTGCCGGCAGGTAGTCCCGCCGGATCATCATCGGCATGCGCAGGCCCATCAGTCCGGTGCCGATGTAGGGACTCGCGCCCATGTGCTCGAGCGCCACCGCCGGATCGAGCCCCATGCGGCGGCACAGGCCGACCATCTCCGCGTAGGCCACGTTGTAGATCGCCACGAGATGGTTGGCCGCGATCTTGAGCTGCATGCCTGCGCCGAAGGCGCCCACCCGCGGGGCCTTGAGCGTGAACGCGCTGACCACGGTCGCGGCCTGTCGGCAGGCGGCGACCGGCCCGCTCAGGTACATGATCCAGCTGGCCTGCGGCGTGGGCGTGGCCGTGCCGCTGATCGGCGCGTCCAGCATCAGCCGACCCTGACGGCGCAGCGCTGCGGCGGCCCGCTGCTTGTCGGCCAGGGGCAGGGTGCTGGTCTCGATCACCAGCTGACGCCGTCCCTCGCAGGGCACGGCCTGCAGTTCGGCCACCACCGCATCCAGGGCCGCCACGCTCGGCAGCGACAGCAGCAGGATGTCCGACTGGCGGGCGACCGCGGCGTTGCTGCCGGGCGTGCTCACGCCGGCCCGGCGGCAGCGCTGGCGCGGCGACGCGAGCGGGTCATGGCCGCTCACCGCATGCCCCGCCTGGCGCAGGGCGCGCGCCATGGCGCCGCCCATGATGCCCAGGCCGATCACGCCGATGCGCGTGGATGCCGCGCTCATGACCAGGCCTCCTCGACATGGCGGCAGATCGCCCCCGGGGTGGTCAGCCAGAGCTGGCCGCCGTCGCGCGCCCGCGCGATGTGCTGCAGCGCGCGCCGCAGGTGCCGCAGGCGATACGGCTGGCCGACGATGTAGGGATGCAGCGCAATGCCCATCACCAGCGCCTGCTGCCCCGACTGCAGCAGCATCTCGTCGAACTGGTCGATGATCATCTCGGCGAAGTCCTTCCCGTCCATCTGCCGGGCCATGATCATCGGGATGTCGTTGAGCTCCTGCGGGTAGGGAATCGACCACAGCCGTCGTCCGGTGCGCGTGCGCATCGCCACGGGCTGGTCGTCGTGGCACCAGTTGAGCGTGTAGGTGTAGCCGGTCTCGGCGAGCAGATCGGGCGTCAGGCGGCTTTCGCTGATCCAGGGCGACAACCATCCGGTGGGCGCGGTGCCGCTGTCGGCCTGGATGCGGTCGCGGCATTGCGCAAGCAGGTCGCGCTCGGCGGCCTCGGTCCACTGCCCCTGTCGTTCGGCATTGGTGTGGCCGTGACCCACCAGCTCGTCGCCGCGCTCGACGCAGGCCTGGACGAGTTCGGGGCAGTGATCGTAGAGCGCGGTGTTGACCAGCGCCGCGGCCGGCATGCCGAGCTGGTCGAAGAGTTCGAGGCAGCGCCAAGCGCCGACCCGGTTGCCGTACTCGCGCCAGCTGAAGTTCAGCACATCGGGCTGCGGGGAGGCCGGGCCGAGCATCGCGCCCATGCCCTCGCCAAAGGCGAAGTGCTCGAGATTGAACCCCAGGTAGATCGCCAGTCCGGCGCCACCCGGCCAGCGACGCGAGGGGCGCCGCGTGATCGGCTGATAGGGGAAGCGCCCGTGGTCGGGCAGGGGGCCCGGATAGGCGGGGGCGGTCATGGTGCGGATCTCCGATGGGTGGGTGGCCGACAGGGTGACATGCACCGGGTTTGACAGTGGCGCACCGAAGCAGGGCGCCGCGCGGGCTGTCCGGGGCGGGCAGCAAGTCCTGTTCCAGGTCCGAATCGCCGACCCGGTGCCGGGCGGGGCGCTCTCGCGGGTGGCACGGATCGTGCAGCCCAGGCAGGCGTTCGGGAGATTCCTCCCGCCGTCAACCACTGTTGCCCGCCGGCGAGGCGGGCTCGAGGAGCCCTGATGAATCGTCGTGATTTCCTGGCGGCCGGCGCCGCGCTGGCCAGCACTCCGGCCTGGGTGGGCGCCCAGCAAGCCGCCTGGCCCACCCGCGGACCGGTCAAGCTGGTGGCCCAGTTTCCCCCGGGTGGGTTGGTCGACACCGTGTCACGGCTGATGGCGCCGCACCTGTCGCAGGCCCTCGGCCAGAGCGTGCTGGTGGAGAACCGCGCGGGCGCGGGCGGACTGATCGGCACCGACTATGTGTCCAAGCAGCCGGCCGATGGCTACACCCTGCTGGTGAGCCATGCCTCGGTGCACATCTATGCCACGGCCACCCGCAAGGTGATGCCCTTCGACCCGGTGGGCGACTTCACCCACATGGCCATGCTGGTCGAGGCGCCGATGGTGCTGCTGGTGCGCGCCCAGTCACCCTTCCAGACCCTGGCCCAGTATGTCGCCGCCGCCAAGACCCGGCCGGTGCGCTACGGCACCTCGGGCATTGGTTCGGCCAATCATCTGTTCGGCGAACTGCTCAAGATCGAGGGCCAGGCGCCCCAGCACGACCATGTGCCCTATCAGGGCAGCGCGCCCGCCATGCAGGACCTGCTCGGCGGCTCGATCGATGGCCTGTTCGACCCGGTGACCACCAATGTCGCGCAGCTCAAGGCCGGCTCCCTGCGCGCCCTGGCGGTGTCCACGCCGCAACGCCTGCCCGCGCTGCCCGGCATCCCCACCTTCGCGGAGTCAGGATTCCCTTCGCTCACCGGATCGCAATGGCTGGGCCTGTCGGCGCCGCGCAGCATGCCGGCCCCGATCGTGCAGCGGCTCACCGCGCTGGTGCCCGAGATCCTGCGCAAGCCCGACATCGCCTCGCGCCTCGACGAGCTGCAGACCCTGCCGCCAAAGAGCCCCGTGATCGGCGACGAGTTCGTGAAGGTGATCCGTTCGCAGATCGACACCTGGACCCAGGTGGCTCGCCGCGCTAAGGTCGAGGTCATCGTCTGATCCGACCCTGAGGGCCGGCAGGCCCCGGGGCGCGCGCCCCTTGCGCATGGAGAGGCGCGATGCCCTTGCGAGATCTGCTGGCCCGGTTCCTGTCGCGGCGGCCCGGGCCCCCTGCGCTGGGGCCGTCCGCGTCGGTGGACGCACCCGTGCGCGCGGCCTCGATGGCCCAGGCAGACCTCGAGGCCGCACGACGTCTCGCTGACCTGCGGCGCGCCGCCGCGGCTTCGCCGGGTGAGCCGGGGCCGGCACTGGCCCTCGGCCGTGCGCTCGCGGAACTGCGCGCGGATGACGAACTCGCCGGCGTCATGCGCGAGCTGATCCGGACGGCGCGCCGCCAGGGCCGCACCGATGTCGAACTGACCGCATGCCGGTTCTGGCACGAGCAGCAAGGCGACAATCCCGAGGCTGATCTGGCGCTGGCCCAGGCGCTCGCCGCCACGGGCGATGTGGCCGAAGCGGCGGCCGCTTTCGAGCGGCATCTGTCCCGGCATGGCCCGGATCTTTCCGCGTTGGTCGCGCTGGGCGCGGCGCGCGAGGAGATGCTGCGCTTCGAGGACGCGATGGCGGCCTATCGGCAGGCGCTATCCCTGGTGCCGGACCATCCCGGCGTTCTGATCCATGCTGGTCTGTGTGCGCGCGATCTCGGCCGCTCGGCCGAAGCGCGCGAGTGCCTCGAGCGTGCGGTGGCGCTCGACGCCAGCTCGCCTCACGCGCAGTTCAATGCCGGTCTGGTCCGACTTGATCAGGGGTGTCTGCCCGATGCCGCGCAAGCCTTCGCGAAGGCGCGCGCGCTGCGGCGAGGCGATCCCTGGCAAATCGCCGCGCTCGATCAGCACTTCGCCGCCTGCCGTCCCGATGTCAATGATCCCGACTGGGGCTGCTCGCGCCTGAAGCTCATGCATGACATCGAGCAGTTCGAGCATCTGCGCGCGCGGGGCCGGCTGAGCCCCGACTTCGATCCGGTGATTGCCGACTATCAGCGCGCCCTCGAAGATCCGGTGCTGCCCGAGGACCCGTATGCGATGGTGGCGCTCGATCCAGCCCGCTATCCGCTGCTCGCTGCCACCTGGAAGCGCCCGCTGCATGTGACCGATCCCGAGCCCCCGCCCGGTGCCCTGATCAACCCTGATCTCGACTGGGGCGCGATCGAGGCCAGCTACCTCGATGCCCAGCCGAACATGGTCACGATCGACGGACTGCTGACACCTGCGGCGCTGTCGGCCATTCGCCAGTGGTGCCTCGAGAACACCGTCTGGAACGACCCGAAGGGCGGCTATCTGGGCGCTTATCTGCAGGACGGCTTTTCGTCACGACTGCTGTTGCAGACCGCCCTCGAGCTGGCCGCGCGCATGCCGCGGGTGATCGGTCAGCGCCGCCTGGGCATGATGTGGGGCTACAAGTACGACTCGCGCTACGCCGGCATTGGCGTGCATGCGGATGTCGCGGCCGTGAATGTGAACTTCTGGATCACGCCCGACGAGGCCAACCTCGATCCCGACTCCGGCGGCCTGGTGGTCCACTCCCACGACGCGCCCTCCGACTGGGGCTTCCGGCGCTTCAACGCCGGGCATGAGGAGATCTACCGCTATCTCGAGCGGGTGGGCAGCCGCGCGGTCCGCGTGCCGCATCGAACCAATCGGGCGCTGCTGTTCGACTCTGACCTGTTCCACGAGACCGACGCCTTCCGCTTCAAGCCCGGTTACGAGAATCGCCGCATCAACATCACGATGCTGTTCGGAGCCCGCGAGCCGTAGTGCGGCGCGAGGGCTGACCCTGCGCCACCGCCGGCGCTTCCCTGAGCAGCTGCCTGAACGCCCCGAACAGCCAGCTGCGCATGCCGAAGACCAGCGTGTAGGGGCAGCGCTCCGACTGCGGCAGCTTCTGGTCGGCCAGGTGCTGCTGCGCGAAGTCCTGCGCCAGGCGGCGCAGCCGCTCGTTGAACAGCAGCGCCTGCGCCTGGCTGATCTGGCCGTGCACCAGCATCAGCAGCTCGCCCGGGTTGCCGAAATCGCCGCCGAAGTAGTCGGTCATGGCGTGTTCGCGGAAGTACCGCATCACCGGCCCGCCCGGTCGCCAGCGGAAGGTCTTGTCCACCTTCAGCCGGTAGCGGTTGTTCGCGCGCAGCTCCAGGAAGCCGAGCCGATCGAGCTTGACCAGGCAGGCCACCGCCTGCGGCCTGGTGATGGCATAGGTGGCCACGATCTGCTCCAGCGTCCACTGGCTGAGCGCCGATATCGCCGTCAGCAGCAGGCGGGGGTCGCGCACGACGGCCTTCTCCTGTTCCAGCGTGAGCTCCTGCTGCGCCGGGCTGGCATTGGCCACCGTTCGCGCCAGCTCGGCGAAGTCCATGCGCAGCACGGCCAGCACCTCGTCGATCCGTGACAGCGTCATGTCGCCCCGCGCGAAGATCCGCTTGATGCTGCTTTCGGCCAGGCCGAGCTCGCGAGCCAGTTGCGCGTAGGTGATGCCGGCGCGACGCAGCTCGGCCTTCAGGGCGGTGACCAGATCCCGGGTACTGCTCATCGCGTCCTCCATAAGTATCGTTTAACGATACCGATTGTCACCCAGGATTGAACTCTCTTGGGAGCGCTGGATACCGCTGAGGACTTCATCCAGATTGGCGCCGTGTTCAACCCAACCCGCGCCCTCATGAAATCCCAACTCCCCCGTCCCGAC
>JAGWVN010000012.1 GCA_018970865.1 Betaproteobacteria bacterium | reverse complement strand
TTCGAGAATCGGCAGTGGCACCTCACAGCCCAGTTCCGCACGGGCAAGTTGCTGGGCCTGGCTTACGAAATCACTTTCGTGCTGCAGCGCCGAAATGCGCTTGAGCACAGGCACGATTCGGTCGAAGGCTTCCTTGGTACGGCAGTCGTAGGCATGCAGGCGTGCGTTGCCGTTGGCATCGGTGAGGGGATGAAGCCCCTGGGTGGCGGAGCGGGATCCGCGCCCTTCGAAGCGTCGGACGGGGGGCTCGCTGGAAGGACGCAGTGTGACAGAGCCGGTGGCACCTGCCGGGGAGAGCCTTTCCCCGCGGCGAACAGCCGCTACCCGTTCCCCCAGGGTTCCGCCTGTGACGTCCGGGCGCCGCCGAGACGCGGAAGGGGCCAGGGGGCGACTGGTTGTGGCTGGTCGACGGGGCATCAGCGGATCAGCCCCGAGCGCCGCCTGAAACCGTGATCAGCGATCCATTGGCGGTGTTGCCGCTGGATCCGGTGACGCGGCTCACGGGTTGGGGCAGATCCTCGTTGCGCTTCGGCTGGAAGGGGGCCATGGCAGTACGGCCGGTCCCCGTGCCAGCGGCACCGCTGCGGCTGGGATTGCGGCGGCGTGCAGAGACTCCTTCGGTCCCCGTCACCCGGTCGCCTCGATCCCAGTCATCGCCGGTGATGCGGTTGCCGGAACCCTCGCCGGTGACCCGGGAGACAGGGCGGCCGCTGGGGTCGGTCGGCGCGGGTGCCGCCAGAACGGGAGCGAGCGCGGGCTGGGAGCTGCGGCGCTCGTGGCGGAACTGTTCGGTGCCGGTCACCTTGCCGCTGGCCATATCGAATGGGCCGGTGATGCGACCGCCGATCTCATAGGTGCTCCCGGTCACCGAACCGCTGCGCTCACGCTCGATCTGAGCGGCTCGCGCGGGCGACTGCACGCTGAACTGCTGCCAGGGCGCTTCCTGGAGGGGCTGGGGGTAATCGGCATCACCGACGCCGGCTGCGCAGGAGGCTGCCAGCTGGTCGGGACCCACGTAGGGGGTTCCGGTCACGTCTTCACAGGCGCCCTTGCTGGCGCCCGTCATCACCCCACCGATGCCGGGCTGGATGCCGGTCATCACCGTTCCCATGCGAACCGGGGTGCGCTGACGCACCGCTTCGACCTGCCGGGTGGAGCAGAAGCTGCCGGCTTCATCGAGGCCGGCATAGGGAGTGCCGGTAACGGTCTTGCAGGTGCCGGGTTCATCACCGGTCACCTTCTCCGATCGGCCGGTGCGGGTGCCACTCACCACCTGGCGACGGGGGGTCACACTGAAGCCCACCTTGGCGGCCTCTGGAGCGGGACGTCCGCCGCAGAAGCGGTCGTACTGCTGGGTACCGATGTATTCGTCGCCGGTGATGATCCGGCAGCTGCCCGGTTCATCACCAGTCACAAGCTGGCTGCGGCCAACATGGGTGCCAGTCACGCTGGTACCGCGCAGGGTCTGCAGGTTCGCCACCTTCGTTGGGGTGCGCCCTGCCACCTCCTGGGCCTCAGTGACATATTGATCGCCGGTCAGCAGACGAGTGGCACCGGCCTCGTTGCCTGTCACCTTCTCGGAGCGGCCCACCATCACGCCGGAGACCGGCCGTCCTCCGCTGGTCTGGGCAAGGCCCACCTTCCGGGGGCTGGTCTGTTGCACGCCGCAGTAAGCGGCATCCTGGTTGGCGGACACATACTCGGTGCCTGTTACGAGCTTGCAGGTGCCGGGCTCATCGCCGGTCACCTTCTCCGAACGGCCCACTTCGTTTCCGGTCACCCGGTTGCCGTGGCTGGTGGCGCTCACGCGCACCTTGGCTGGCTGGCGACTTGGAGCCTCGCTCTGGCAGAAGGTCTGGAACACCTCGGCGCCGAGATATTCGGTGCCGGTGATCGTGCGGCAGGTGGCCGCTTCGTTACCGGTGGTCTTGATCGAGCGGTTGGCCTGCGTGCCGGTCACGGTCTGGCCGCCGAGGGTTTCGCTCACGCCCACCTTCCAGGTGGCATCGGCAGCGGCGGCCTGGCGCGCACCATGACGATTGGGCCCGGTTGGACGGCTTCCACCACCATTGCGAGGGGTGCCGGCGGAACCGACCTTGCATTTCAGCTCCCGTACCTTCTGGGCGAGTTCGCGGCTGCTGAGGTCGGGATTGCTTTGACGCGCCACGCTTGTGGCAATGGAGCTGGTGCTGGCGTTCGACGACTTTCCGCGCTTGGAGAGAGCTTCGCGGCGTGCCAGCACCAACGCTCGGCTGGGGTTGTGCACGGCGCTGCGCTTCGGGGCGGTGCGCCGCTCGCTGCTGACCGCCCGCGATGAGGCGGGGGTGGATAGAGAGAGGCTGGGAACCTTGGCTGCGAGCACGGGAGCTGCCGCAGGTGCGGCGGCCGGGGCGGGAGTGCTGGCGGCGGCACGGTTCGCCTCGGTGCGGGTGCGGTCGCGGGAGGTGTCGGCGCGCTTGCCGCGCTTGGCGAGGGCCTCACGGCGGGCAAGCACCAGATCACGGCTCGGATTGGCCACGCGGCTGGGTGCAGACCTCGGGCTGGACGGGGCGCTCAGGCTGCGCTGCGGGGCGGGAGGGGCGCTCACCACTGGCGTGGGGGTAGGAGCAACGTCAGGGGTCACGGTGCGGGTGGGCCGCGCGTCGCTGGCCCCCCGGGTGCGTCCGGGGGTGGAGGCGAAACGGCCAGAGGCTTTCTTGCCGCCATCGGTGAGGGCCTTGCGGCGCTCCAGAGCAGCCTGACGGCTAGAGGTGCTGGTGGAAGTGCTGGCCATGTCCGCCCGGAATAAGGAAGAACGACGTCGGGACGTCGGGATGTCTACGCAGCCGTGATGCTCACGGAACGGCCAGGAGGGTGACTGCAGCCACAGCAAACGCTGGGGCAGACAGAGCCATCTCTGGCCTTGGGAACTCGCGAATGATTGAGATCAATCCCAGAGAATCCCGCCGCCGCAATGAGGGGCGGGATTTCTGAACGATTCCACTGGTTGGTTTGGGGGTGGGGCGGACCTGGCGTGCCAGAACCGCCGCACTGGCTCAACGGCCTTCGAAAACCACGAAGCAGGCGCCCTGGCTCTGGGTGTAGGCGTCGTAACCGACGAGGCGCACGTGATGGTCGGGGTAAGCGCGATGGCAGGCTTCGAGTTCGCTCACGATCACTCCGAGATCCTTCTCGCCGAAGAAGGGAAGCTTCCAGTACGACCAGTAGGTCGCCATCGAGCGGCTGGGGTGAACGTGTTCGACCAGGGGGCTCCAACCCTGGGCAATGATGTAAGCAATCTGGTCGTAGATCTCGTCCTGAGTCATCGGCGGGAGGAAGCCGAAGGTCTCCAGGGTGGCGACTGTTTGATAGTCACCCACGGTGCTCTTGAAGGGCATGGGGATCCTTAATGTGAAGGGTGAATGGGCATCAATTCGCCAGCCTGCCGGCAGGGAGCCTGGGCCTCAGGCCATGGCTCCCACTGCAGGCTTGGTCGATCAGTGGACGTCGAGCTTGTCGACGGTGTCGAACTCGAACTTGATCTCCTTCCAGGTCTCGAGGGCGATCGCCAGCTCGGGGCTGTGACGGGCGGCCTCGGTGAGGATGTCGCGGCCTTCCCTCTCAATCTCGCGACCGGCGTTACGGGCCTTCACGCAGGCTTCCAGAGCCACGCGGTTGGCGGCGGCGCCAGCGGCTGAACCCCAGGGGTGACCGTGGGTGCCACCACCGAACTGGAGCACGGAGTCATCGCCGAAGATGGCGACGAGGGCCGGCATGTGCCACACGTGGATACCGCCGGAGGCCACGGCGAACACACCGCCCATCGAGCCCCAGTCCTGGTCGAAGAAGTTGCCGCGGCTGCGATCTTCGGGAACGAACGATTCGCGCAGCTGGTCGATGTAGCCGAGGGTCGACTGACGGTCGCCTTCGAGCTTGCCCACCACGGTGCCGGTGTGAAGCTGGTCACCACCAGAGAGACGCAGGCACTTGGCCAGCACTCGGAAGTGGATGCCGTGCTTGGGATGGCGGTCGATCACCGCGTGCATGGCGCGGTGGATGTGGAGCAGCATGCCGTTCTTGCGGCACCACTTCGCCAGACCGGTGTTGGCCGTGAAGCCACCGGTGATGTAGTCGTGCATGATGATCGGCTGCCCGAGCTCCTTGGCGAACTCGGCCCGCTCGTACATCGCTTCCATGGTGCCGGCGGTGATGTTCAGGTAGCTGCCCTTCACCTCGCCGGTGACCGCCTGCGCCTTGTTGACCGCGTCCATCACGAACAGGAAGCGGTCGCGCCAGTGCATGAAGGGCTGGCTGTTGATGTTCTCGTCGTCCTTCATGAAATCGAGGCCGCCCTTGAGGCCCTCGTAGATCACGCGGCCGTAGTTGCGCCCCGACAGGCCGAGCTTGGGCTTGGTGGTCGCGCCCAGCAGCGGTCGGCCGAACTTGTCCAGTCGCTCGCGCTCGACGATCAGGCCGGTGGGCGGACCCTTGAAGGTCTTCACATAGGCCACCGGGATGCGGATGTCCTCGAGGCGCGCCGCCTTCAGCGGCTTGAACGAGAACACATTGCCGATCAGCGAGGCGGTCATGTTGGCGATCGACCCCTCCTCGAAGAGGATCAGGTCGTAGGCCACCCAGGCGAAGTACTGGCCAGGATTGCCCGGCACCGGCTCCACCTTGTAGGCCTTGGCGCGGTAGCTGTCGCAGGCGGTGAGCCGATCGGTCCAGACCACGGTCCAGGTGGCGGTGGACGACTCGCCCGCGACCGCCGCGGCGGCTTCTTCCGGATCGACACCGTCCTGCGGCGTGATGCGGAACAGGCAGATCGTGTCGGTGTCGATCGGCTGGTAGTCGGGCATCCAGTAGCCCATCTGCTTGTACTTGAGCACGCCCGCGCTGTAGCGCTTCTTCGCGTCGGTGATCTGGGTCGGTTCGCTCATCGGGAGGCTCCGTCGGGTGTCGGGTGGGGTGACGGCACTGTAGGCAGCCGCGAGAAACAGGTAAATTCACTTATTTCAGGCTTCCGATTCAGGAATACTTAATTGAAGAACGCCACCATTCGCCAGCTGCGGGTCTTCAGCGCCGTGGCCCGACACCTGAGCTTCGCCCGCGCGGCCGAGGCGCTGCACCTCTCACCCCCCGCGGTGACCATGCAGGTGAAGGAGCTCGAGGCCGACCTCGGCATGCCGCTGTTCGAGCGCCGCGGCCGGCGCATCGCGCTCACCACCAGCGGCGAGTACATGCTGGTCTATGCGCGGCGCATCCTCGCCACCCTGAAAGACGCCGAAGATGCCGCCGCCCGCCTCCAGCGGGTGCAGAGCGGCCGGCTCACCGTGGGCATGGTGCGCACCGCGAAGTTCTTCCTGCCGGCGCTGCTCTCGCGCTTCCTCGCCGAGCACCGCGGCGTGGACCTGCGCCTGGCGGTGGGCAATCGCGAGGAACTGGTGTCGCTGCTGCAGGCGAGCGAAGTGGACATCGCGGTGATGGGGCGTCCGCCCTCCGAGATGTCGACCCGCTCGGAGCCCTTCGCCGCCCACCCGCATGTGTTCGTGGCCGCGCCGAGCCATCCGCTGGCGGGGCAGCGCGGGCTGGCGCCCGAGGCGCTGCGCGAACACGACTTCCTGGTGCGCGAACCCGGCTCGGGCACCCGCGCTGCCATGGAGGCCTTCCTGCAGCAGGCCCGGCTCGCGCCGCGCTACCGGATGGAACTGCCGAGCAACGAGCTGATCAAGCAGGCGGTGATCGCCAACCTGGGCATGAGCTTCCTGTCGCTGCACACCGTGGGCATGGAGCTGCGCCACCGCCAGCTGGTGGTGCTGGATGTGGCCGGCACGCCGGTGGTGCGGGCCTGGAATGTGGTGCACACCCTGTCGAAGCTGCTGTCACCGGCCGCCGAGGCCTTCCGCTACTTCGTGCTCGAGCACGCCGAGGCGATGCTCGCCGCACAGTTCAGCGGGATCGGGCACCTGCCGACAGCCGCTCCCGCAGCCAGTGATCGAGGTCGTCGAGCACCGCGTCGCGCCCCGGCTGCGCCTCGTTGAACAGCTCGTGGTACAGGCCGTCATACCCGTGCAGCCTGACGGTGCCTGCCGGGGCCGCGCGCGCGAAGGCGCGGCTGCCGTCGGCCTGCACCATGGCATCGTCACCGGCCACCAGCAGCAGCGTGGGCACGGTCAGCGTGCTGGCGCCAGCCCGGGCCCGCTCGCCGGCCTGACGGATCCAGCCGATCAGGCGGGCGCTGATGCGGTCATGCACCAGCGGATCCTCGCGATAGGCCCGCACCGCGGCCGCGTCATGCGACAGCCGGTCCGCGTCCAGCCCGTTGCCCAGCGCGAGCGACGGGGCCAGCGCCTGAAGGACCGACACCGCGGCGCGCATCGGGGCCGCCAGGCCCACCGCCAGCGCAGGCGAGGACAGCACCAGCCCGGCCACTGGCACCCGCTCGGCAGCCACCAGCTCGGCGGCCATCGCGCCACCCATGCTGTGGCCGAGCAGCCAGGCCGGCCGCCCGAGGTCGGCGGCAAAGCCGGCGAGCTGCGCGGCGGCATCCCGGCGCAGGCGATCGGGCCGGTCGAGCACGCCGCGCGGTCCGCCCGAGGCACCGTGGCCGGCATGGTCATGGGCGCGCACCGTCCAGCCCCGCGCGCACAGCCAGCGCGCCAGCGCGTCGTAGCGGCCGCTGTGTTCGCCCAGCCCGTGGAGCAGGTACAGCCCCTCGCCGTGGCCGCGGGCCGGTCGCCACTCGCGCACCTGCAGCGTCTGCCCGCCCTCGCCTTCGCCGCGCGCGGTCCACTCGCGCAGGGTGATGTCGCCCCCCCAGAGCGCGCGGCTCATCGCCTGATGCGGGATGCCGACCTCGTCGTAGACCTCGCCCTCGGGCTGGAAGCCGTGGGCCCGGTAGAAATCACGCACGGCCGTCTGCGCGCTGAGCGCCACCCGCGCGTCGCCGCGCTGCGCCGCGGCCTGCATCAGCGCGAGCAGCACCAGGCTGCCCAGGCCAGCGCGCCGATGCGCGGGCAGCACGGCCATGCGTCCGATGTGTCCATCGGGCAGCAGGCGGCCGGTGCCCGCCGGTTCGCCATCCACCAGGGCGAGGCAGTGCACGCAGCGCGCGTCGTTCTCGTCCCATTCCAGCTCGGGCGCGATGCCCTGCTCCTGCACGAAGACCGCGGTGCGGATCGGACCGGCCTGCGCCTGCAGCGCCGTCCAGTCGCCCAGCCGGATGTCGATGCGCCGCGCGGCCTTCGTCCGGTCGGGCTCGGCGCGCGCCGGGCGGGTCGTGGCGCGAATCGCGCTGTCCTTGGCGGCATTCATGGGGATCTCCGGGATCGGGGCTTCGACAGGGCGTGTTACGGCAGCATTCAGTCGGTGTCGCACAGCGCGGCGCGCAAGGCGGCGGCGGCGTCCTGTGGCCCGCGACGCGCCGCCAGCACGAAGCCGGCGTGCTGGAAGAAGGCATGGATCATCCCGGGGTAGACCCGGCAGTCCACCGGCACGCCTTCGGCGCGCAGGCGTTCGGCGTAGGCCAGGCCCTCGTCGCGCAGCGGATCATGCCCGGCCAGCGCCAGCCAGACCGGTGCCACCCCGGCCAGCCGCGGCGCATTCAGCGGCGCGAAGCGCCAGTCCTCGCGATCGGCAGGGCTGCGCAGATAGTGGCCGAAGAACCACTGGATGAGCTCGGCATCGAGCAGCACGCCGCGCGCGAATGCCCGATGCGAGGCGCTGTCCTGATGGGCGGCAAGCCCGGGATAGATCAGCAGCTGCAGCCGCAGCGCGATGCCCTGGTCTCGGGCGTGCAGCGCGGTGGCCGTGGCCAGCGTGCCGCCGGCGCTGTCGCCGCCGACCGCGAGCCGTGCCGGGTCGATGCCGAGCGCCGGCGCCTCGGCGAGCAGCCAGTGGAGGCTCTCGAAGGCATCATCGACCGCGGCCGGAAATCGGTGTTCCGGCGCGAGCCGATACTCCAGCGAGCAGACCTGGCAGCCGGCATCGGCCGCCAGCTGCCGGCACAGGCGATCGTGGGTGTCGATCGATCCGATGGTGAAGCCGCCGCCATGAAAGAAGAGCAGCGCCGGCTGCGGCTGCGCCCAGCTGTGCTCGACCGGCACATACTGCCGCAGACGCAGGCGCCGCTGCGGCAGCTCGAGCGCATGGTCATGCACGGCGTGCAGCGCGCGCTCGGGCTGATCCAGGATGCGCACCGCGCGGGCGTAGTGCGCGCGGGCGGCGACCGCGCCGATGTCGGGAAAGGCAGGCGCCTGCGCGCGCAGCGCGCCCGCGATCAGGCGGGCCACCTGCGGGTCGAGCTCAGCCATGGCCAGGCTTTCTGCTGGAGAGCCGCGCTCAGCCATGGCCGGGCCGCGGCCCTGTGACGCGGGCCAGGGTGCTGCGCAGCGGGCGCACCTCGGCGCCCTGCAGCAGGCCCTGGGCCTGCAGGGCGCGATGCAGCGCCGGCAGGCGGTAGTGCGGCACTGCCGGGTAGAGATGGTGCTCGAGGTGGTGATTCACATGGTGCGGGAAGAGCATCGCCCGCAGCAGCCAGCCCAGCGGGCCGGCCGGCAGCCGGTTGCTGCGCGCCGCCTGCAGCGGCGAGTCGAGCGCGCCCGGCGCGCCGTGCTCGGCCACCGCCCGCAGGCGCAGCAGGGCCTGCAGCACGGTGGCCCAGGGCAGCAGCCAGAGCAGCGCGTAGAGCAGCAGGCCGGTGGCGCCGCCCGCGAGCGCGCAGGCCAGCGGCGCGGCCAGCTGCCACAGCGCGAGCAGCCGACGGTCGGTCTGCGCCTGCGCGCGCAGCCGCGCCGAGGTGTCGTCGAGCGGCCGCAGGGCCTGCCCGGTGCTGCGGTCGGCCGCCGGCGCGCCGAGGAAGTAGGCCGCGGTCTTGGGCGCGGTGCGTCCGCTGAGGTCGATCAGCAGCTTGCGCAGCAGATAGCCCTCGCCGCGCGGATAGCCGCCATGCAGGGCGATGTCGGGGTCCTGCGGGCCATAGAGGTGGTTGTGGTGCAGACGGTGCGTGACCCGGTAGGTGCGCATCGACAGCCCGGCCATCCATCCGGCCAGGCAGCCCACCGCCTCGTTCAGGGCGCGCTGCGGAAAAAGCCGGTAGTGCGCGGCCTCATGGGCCAGGATGAAGAGCGCGTGCTGCTGGCCGGCCATGAGCGGCACAAGCAGCAGCAGCCAACCCCACTGCCCGGCCGCCCAGGCCCAGGCGCCTGCCACGGCCAGCATGGCCACCGCGCCGACCGTGAGCGCCGGCGCGAGCGCGCCGCGCCAGGTGCTCAGGCGCGTGAGCTCGTCAAGCGCAGCGGGGTCGAGCCGACGCGCGGCCCGGCCATCGGCGCGGAACTCCTCGCCCGGCTGCATGCGCCGCTGCCCGCTCAGCCCAGCTTCACCAGCTGCTTGCCGAAGTTGCGGCCCTTCAGGAGGCCCTTGAGCGCCTCGGGCGCCGCGGCCAGCCCGTGAGCCACGCTCTCGCGATAGCGCAGGCGGCCGCTGGCCACCATCTCGCCGAGTTCGGCCAGCGCCGGCGGCCAGAACTGGGGATGCTCGGAGATGATGAAGCCCTGCACCTTCAGCCGGCTGACCAGGATGGCGCGGATGTTGTTCACCGGGATGGGCTGACCGTCATAGCCGGCGATCAGGCCGCAAACCGCGATGCGTCCGAAGGCGTTCATGCGGGCCAGCACCAGATCGAGGATCTCGCCGCCGGTGTTCTCGAAGTAGCCGTCGATGCCGTTGGGCGTGGCCTGCGCCAGCGCCTGGCGCAGATCGCCGCCGCGGTGATCGATGCAGGCATCGAAGCCGAATTCCTCGACCACCGCCTTGCACTTCTCCGGCCCGCCGGCCACGCCGACCACGCGGCAGCCCATGGCCTTGGCCAGCTGACCCACCACCGAGCCGACCGCGCCGCTGGCGGCCGAGACCACCACGGTCTCGCCGGCCTTGGGCGCGATGATCTGCTTCAGACCGTACCAGGCGGTGACACCCGGCATGCCCACGCAGCCCAGGTAGGCCGACAGCGGCACGCGCGCGGCATCGACCTTGCTCAGGCCGGCGCCGTTGCTCACCGCCCAGGTCTGCCAGCCGAGACGGCCGACCACGGCATCGCCCGGCTTGAAGTCGGGATGACGCGACTCGACCACCTCGCCGGCGGTGCCGCCCTCCATGACCTTGTCGAGGGCCTGCGGCTGGGCGTAGGACTTGCCGTCGTCCATGCGGCCGCGCATGTACGGGTCGAGCGACAGCCAGAGGTTCTTCACCAGCAGCTCGCCCTCGGCGAGCGGCGGCACCGGCGCGTCCTCGAGCCGGAAGTTGTCGGCGGAGATCTCGCCGCGGGGGCGGCTGGCGAGCACGATGCGCTGATTGATGCGGGTCATGGGGATTTCCTGGCGGTGATGAACTTGAAGGTGCCCGAGGCCCGGGCCACCAGCCCCGACAGCTCGTCGCGCACCTCGGCCTCGCAGAAGGCCAGCGTGGCGGTGCGGTGCAGGCAGGTGCCGCGCGCGGTGAGCGTGCTGCCGGTGCCGGGGCTGAGAAAGGTGGTCTTCATCTCGACGGTGGCCACCCCGAGATCGGCCTGGCCGTCGCTGCGGCGTCGGGCCCGGGCCGCGCGGGCCATGCAGACATCGAGGATGGTCATGACCACCCCGCCGTGGGCCACCTGGCGGGAGTTGCAGTACTCGGGGCGCAGCTCGATCACCACCTCCCCGCCTTCCTGCAGATCGGTGATGCGACCGCCGAGGTGCAGCAGGAATGGCGGGCCGGGCGGCTGGGTGGCGGTGGGTAGGGTCATGAAAGGCCGCGGCGCGCGGCGGGCGAGCCGCGGCCGTGTCAGGGAAAGGACGGAAGGATCAGACGATCTCGAACAGGCCGGCAGCGCCCATGCCGCCGCCCACGCACATGGTCACCACCGCGAGCTTGCCGCCGCGGCGACGCCCTTCGATGAGGGCATGGCCGGTGAGGCGCTGGCCGCTGACGCCATAGGGATGACCCACCGCGATCGCGCCGCCGTTGACATTGAGGCGGTCGGCGGGGATGCCGAGACGGTCGCGGCAGTAGATCACCTGCACCGCGAAGGCCTCGTTGAGCTCCCAGAGGTCGATGTCCTCGACGCGCTTGCCGGCACGGGCAAGCAGCTTGGGCACCGCGAACACCGGACCGATGCCCATCTCGTCGGGCTCGCAGCCGGCCACCGCGAAGCCGCGGAAGTAGCCGAGCGGCTTCAGGCCACGCTTCTCGGCAAGGCTCGCCTCCATGACCACCACCGCGCCGGCGCCGTCGGAGAACTGGCTGGCATTGCCGGCGGCGATCACCCCGCCGGGGATCGCCGGCTTGATCTGCGAGATGCCTTCCGCGGTTGTCCCCTCGCGACGGCCCTCGTCGTCGGCAAGGGTCACTTCGCGGCTGACCATGGCCCCGGTGAGCTTGTCGACCGTGGCCATCGGCACGGTGATCGGCACGATCTCGTCCTTGAATTTTCCCGCGGCGGCGGCGGCGCAGGCCTTCTGCTGGCTCTGCGCGCCGTATTCGTCCTGCTTCTCCCGGGCGATGCCATAGCGCTTGGCCACCATCTCGGCGGTCTGCAGCATCGGCCAGTAAATCTCGGGCTTGCGCTGGGTCAGGGTGGGGTCCTGGCCCATGTGGCGGTTGGCCTGGTTCTGCACGCAGGAGATCGACTCCACGCCGCCGGCCACGAAGATGTCGCCCTCGCCGGCGATGATGCGCTGCGCGGCCATGGCGATGGTCTGCAGGCCCGACGAGCAGAACCGGTTGATGGTCACGCCCGAGACGGTGACCGGGCAGCCGGCCATCAGCGCGATCTGGCGGGCGATGTTGCCGCCGGTGGCGCCTTCGGGCGTGGCGCAGCCCATCAGCACATCCTCGACTTCGCCGGCCTCGATGCCGGCGCGCTCGATGGCGGCGCGCACCACATGGCCGCCCATGGTGGCGCCGTGGGTCATGTTCAGGGCGCCCCGCCAGGACTTGGCCAGGCCGGTGCGGGCGGTGGAGACGATCACTGCTTCACGCATGTCGGAATCCTTTCTTGAGTCTGCCGTGGGAGTTCAGCCGTTGAAGCCCTTGCCCTCGGCGGCAAGCCGCGCGAGCAGCGGCGCCGGGGTCCAGAAGGCGGTGTCGCCGTGGCCGAGCGCCGCAAAGCCCTTCATGCGGTTGACCACGTTGTACAGCCCGCAGACATCGGCGTAGAGCATCGGTCCGCCGACATGCGCCGGGAAGCCATAGCCGGTGAGGTAGATCATGTCGATGTCGGAGGCACGCAGCGCGATGCCCTCCTCGAGGATGCGGGCGCCCTCGTTGACCAGCGCGAAGATCAGGCGGTGCACGATCTCGTCGTCGCTGATCCGACGCGGCGTGATGCCGAGCTCGGCGCGGTGATCGGCAATCAGCTTCTCGATCACCGGGTCGGGGATCGCATCGCGCTTGCCGGTCTCGTAGCGGTAGTAGCCGGCACCGGTCTTCTGCCCGAAGCGGCCGAGTTCGCAGACCTTGTCGGGGATCTTCGGGTAGAGCATGTCGGGGCGCTCCAGGTAGCGCCGCTTGCGGATGTACCAGCCGACATCGTTGCCGGCGAGGTCAGCCATGCGGAACGGGCCCATCGCGAAGCCGAAGCGCTCGATGGCGCGGTCGACCTGCTGCGGCGTGGCGCCCTCCTCCAGCATGTAGGCGGCCTGGCGGCTGTACTGCTCGATCATGCGGTTGCCGATGAAGCCGTCGCACACCCCCGAGACCACGCCGAGCTTGCGGATCTTCTTGGCCAGGGCCAGGGTGGTGGCCAGCACATCCTTGGCGGTCTTCGCGCCGCGCACCACCTCCAGCAGGCGCATGACATTGGCCGGGCTGAAGAAGTGGGTGCCGATCACATCCTGCGGGCGCTTGGTGAACGCGGCGATCTGGTCGACATCGAGCGTGGAGGTGTTGCTTGCCAGGATGGCGCCCGGCTTCATCACCGCGTCGAGCTGGCGGAACACCGCCTCCTTGACCGGCATGTCCTCGAACACCGCCTCGACCACGATGTCGGCGTCGGCGATGTCCTGGTAGGACAGCGTGGGCGTGATCAGGCCCATGCGCTTCTCGACATCCTCGGGCTTCAGGCGGCCCTTGCGGGCGGTGTTCTCGTAGTTGCGCCGGATGGTGGCCATGCCGCGTTCGAGCGGCTCCTGCTTGACCTCGAGCAGGCGCACCGGGATGCCGGCATTGGCGAAGTTCATGGCGATGCCGCCACCCATGGTGCCGGCGCCGATCACCGCGGCGCTGCGGATCGGGCGCAGCGGGGTGTCCTCGGGCACATCGGGGATCTTGCTGGCGGCGCGCTCGCCGAAGAAGATGTGCCGAAGCGCCCGGGACTCGGGCGTGTCGACCAGCTCGCCGAAGCAGCGCCGCTCGAAGGCCAGGCCCTGGTCGAAGGGCATGGTGGCCGCCGCGCCCACCGCCTCGGCGCACTTGCGCGGGGCCGGGTAACGCGGCGCCACCGCGGTGGCGGTCTGGATCGCGAACTGGGTGAAGGCCTCGGCATGGGGGTACTCGACCTTGAGGTCGCGCACCCGCGGCAGGCCGCGATTGCCGTCGACCGCGGCGCGGGCGAAGGCCACCGCGCCGGCGATCAGGTCGCCCTCGATGATGGCGTCGAACAGCCGGGTGCCCTTGAACTTCTCGGAAAGCACCGGCTCGCCGGTGACGATCATGTTCATCGCCATCTCGAAGGGCACCACCCGGGGCAGCCGCTGGGTGCCGCCGGCGCCCGGCAGCAGGCCGAGCTTGACCTCGGGCAGCGCGATCTGCGCGCCGGGCGAGGCCACCCGGAAATGGCAACCCAGCGCCAGTTCGAGCCCGCCGCCCATGGCCACCGAGTGCACGGCCGCCACCACCGGCTTGGACGCGTTCTCGATCAGGCTGATCACGGTCATCAGGTTGGGTTCGGCGAAGGTCTTCGGGGTATTGAACTCGCGGATGTCAGCGCCGCCGGAAAAGGCCTTGCCGGCCCCGGTGAGCACGATGGCCCGCACCGCCGGATCGGCGAGCGCGGCGCTCAGGCCGTCGACGATGCCGCGGCGCAGTTCGAGGCCCAGTCCGTTGACCGGGGGGTTGTTCATGGTGACGACGGCGATGTCGCCCTGGACGCTGTAGCTGGCCTGACTCACAGGATCTCCGTAGCGGGAAACCGGGCAGGAGCCCGGCGGGTTGCAGGAGGGCGGGCGCCCGTAGCGCCCGCGGTGCCGCCGCGGCAGGGCCCCGGCGGCGCCGGCGGAAGAGCCGCCGGCATCGGCAGGAGTGTAGCGCGGCCGCCCGCGGCGGCCCGGCGCAGGATCAGGCGGTGGGCAGGCGGTAGTCCCGGAACTGCTCGCGCAGCCGGGTCTTGAGGATCTTGCCGGTGGCGCCGAGCGGGATCGCATCGACGAACTGGACGTCGTCGGGCGTCCACCACTTGGCGATCTTGCCCTCGTAGAAGGCGAGCAGCTCCTCGCGGGTGACGCTGGCGCCCGGCTTGAGCGCGACGATCAGCAAAGGCCGCTCGTCCCACTTCGGATGGGCCACGCCGATCACCGCCGCGTTGGCCACCGCCGGGTGCGCGATGGCGAGATTCTCGAGGTCGATGGAGCTGATCCACTCCCCGCCCGACTTGATCACATCCTTGCTGCGATCGGTGATCTGCATGTAGCCCTGGGCGTCGATGGTGGCCACATCGCCGGTGGGAAACCAGCCGCGGCCCTGCTCGTCGTAGACCAGGGGGTCGCCGCCCTCGCCGCCGAAATACTCGCGCACCACCCAGGGCCCACGCACCATCAGGTTGCCGTAGGTCTTGCCGTCCCAGGGCAGCTCGGCGCCGTCGTCGCCGGTGATTTTCATGTCGATGCCGAAGATCACATGGCCCTGCTTCTCGAAGATCTTCTGCTGCTCGGCCGCAGGCAGGCTCAGGTGCCGGTTCTGCAGCCGCGAGAGCGTGCCCAGCGGCGAGAGCTCGGTCATGCCCCAGGCGTGGATCACATCAACCCCGTACTGCTCGCGGAAGGTGCGGATCATCGCCGGCGGACAGGCCGAGCCGCCGATCACGGTGCGGTTGAAGGTCGAGAAGCGCAGACCGTTGGCGGCCACATGCTGCAGCAGGCCCAGCCACACCGTGGGCACGCCGGCCGAGTAGGTGACCCCTTCCGCCTCGAAGAGCTCGTAGAGCGACTTGCCGTCGAGCGCCGGCCCGGGCAGCACCAGCTTGGCGCCCACCATCGGGCACACATACGGCAGGCCCCAGGCATTGACATGGAACATCGGCACCACCGGCAGGATGACATCGCGGGCCGACGCGCCCATGGCATCGGGCAGCGCCGCGCCGTAGGCATGGAGCACCGTGGAGCGGTGCGAGTAGAGCGCGCCCTTGGGATTGCCGGTGGTGCCCGAGGTGTAGCACAGGGCGACCGCGCTGCGCTCGTCGAACTGCGGCCACTGCCAGTCCTCAGAGCCCTGGGCGAGCAGGGTCTCGTGGTTGAGCAGGCCGGGGATCGCGGCGCTGCCCGGCTGCCGGTCGGCATCGACCATGGCGATCCAGGCTTTCACGCCCGGGCACTTCGGCGCGATCGCCTCGACGATCGGCAGGAAGGTGATGTCGAAGGCAAAGAAGCGGTCGCCGGCGTGATTCACGATCCAGGCGATCTGGTCGGGATGCAGGCGGGGGTTGATGGTGTGCACCACGCCACCCATGCCGCCGGCGGCGTAATAGATCTCCATGTGCCGGTAGCCGTTCCAGGCGAGGGTGGCCACCCGGTCACCGGGGCCGGCACCGAGCTGGCCAAGCGCACTTGCCAGGCGGCGGGCGCGGCGTTCGCAGTCAGCGTAGGTGTAGCGATGGATGTCGCCCTCGATGCGGCGCGAGACGATCTCGGCGTCGCCGTGGTGGCGGGCGGCGTGCTGCAGGATCGACGAGATCAGCAGCGGCATGTCCATCATCAGGCCTTGCATGGCGGCTCTCCGGGCAATGAAAAGAGGCGGGATGCTCCCGCCGCGGCTGGCCGGCGTCAAGCAGGCCCCTGAGGCGCGCACGCCTGTGTGCAGGCGCGGTTTAGAATGACGACATCCGTCCGCGAGAGGTTGCCGCCATGACCACCACCAAGATTCGCAAGACCGACGCCGAGTGGCGCGCCCAGCTCACCGAGGAGCAGTATCAGGTCACCCGCCGCCATGGCACCGAGCGGGCCTTCAGCGGCTGCTACTGGGACCACCACGAGCGGGGCACCTACACCTGCGTCTGCTGCGACGCGCCGCTCTTCGCCTCGGGCAGCAAGTTCGATTCCGGCACCGGCTGGCCAAGCTACTTCGAGCCGGTGTCGCCCGATGCGGTCACGGTCAAGCGCGATTTCAGCTGGGGAATGATCCGCACCGAGGTGCTGTGCAGCCAGTGCGACGCCCACCTCGGGCATGTGTTCAAGGACGGGCCCCCGCCCACCGGGCTTCGCTACTGCATGAACTCGGCATCGCTGGCGTTCACGCCCGCGCAGGACACGGATTGACCCACCGCACGGCTGACCGGATCGCGCATCGAAAGGCGCAAGCCGCGGGGCAGCGGCATGCCCCGTCCGGCGGGTTGCCTGCGGCCGCTGGCCATCCGCAGGCGACGGCTGTCAGGCCTTCTTGATCTTTTCCAGCATGCGGAAGATGGGCTTGCCCGAGCCCTTGAACAGGCGCTTGAGCGACTTGGGCAGGCAGCGCCGCTCGAGGGTGTTGCGGCGGGTGCGGGTACGATCGGCCATGGCGTTCTCCGTGGGGTCCGGGCAAAGCCCGCGAGTATAGCCCATGCCAGCAGGGGCGCAGCGCCGGTCCACCCGGCCCGCGCTACACTCGCGGCATGAAACTTCTTTTCGACCTCCTGCCGGTTCTGCTGTTCTTCGCGGCCTACAAGACCACCGACATTTATGTGGCCACCGCGGTGGCCATCGCCGCGAGCCTGGGCCAGATCGGCTGGCTGCGCCTGCGACGACAGCCGATCGAGCCCATGCAGTGGACCAGCCTGGGCATCATCGTGATCTTCGGTGGCATGACCCTCTTCCTGCGCGACGAGACCTTCATCAAGTGGAAGCCCACGGTGCTCTACGGGGCCTTCGCGGCAGCCCTCCTCGGCGCGCGCCTGATCCGCGGCCGCAACCTCATCCAGCTCATGCTCGGCAAGCAGATCAAGCTGCCGGAACCGATCTGGACCCGCCTGAATTACGCCTGGGCGGGCTTCTTCGTGCTGCAGGCGGTGCTCAACCTGTGGGTCGCCTACGGCTTCAGCACCGACACCTGGGTCAACTTCAAGCTGTTCGGTTCCCTCGGGCTGACCGTCGGCTTCGTGATCCTGCAGGCGCTCTGGCTGGGTCGTCACATCCAGGAAGACGGCGATGCGTCCTGAGCCCGACGAGATCCGGGCCCGGCTCGCAGCCGCGCTGCCCGATGCCCGGATCGAGCTCATCGACGAAAGCCATCTGCACGCCGGGCACGCCGGGGCGAGCGGTGGCGCGGGTCATTTCCGGGTGCGGGTGGTGAGCGCCGCGTTCGCCGGTCTGCGCACCGTGGCCCGACACCGCCTTGTGTATGATTCCGTCCGCGACTGGATGCCTCACCGCATCCACGCGCTCGCCATCGAAGCGCGCTCGCCCGACGAGGCCGGCCCGCCAAACTGAGGATCCCACCCCATGAGCTTTACCCGTTCCTGCGCCAGGGCCGCCGTTGGCGCCGCGCTGGCCCTGTCGCTGACCGCCGCGTGGGCCCAGAACGCCGCCATCGTCAACAACAAGCCCATCCCCAAGCAGAAGGTCGACGAGTTCGTGGCCGCGCTGGCAGCCCAGGGCAGGCCCGATTCCCCCGAGCTGCGGGCCGCGGTCCGCGAAGAGCTGATCGCCCGCGAGATCTTCGCCCAGGAGGCCGAGCGTCGCGGCCTGCTGCGCAACACCGAGGTCCAGCGCCAGCTCGACACCTCGCGCCAGGAAATCCTCATCCGGGCGGTCATCCGCGACCACTTCAAGACCAACCCGATCACCGACGCCGACATCAAGGCCGAGTACGACAAGGCGATCAAGGGTCAGGCCGACAAGGAATACCGTGCCCGGCACATCCTGGTCGAGAAGGAAGACGCGGCCAAGCAGATCATCGCCGACCTCAAGAAGGGCGCGAAGTTCGAGGATCTGGTCAAGCAGTCGAAGGACACCGGTTCGGCCGCCAATGGCGGCGATCTCGACTGGAATGTGCCCTCCACCTTCGTGAAGCCCTTCGCCGATGCGATGAGCAAGCTCGAGAAGGGCAAGTTCACCGAGACCCCGGTGCAGACCCAGTTCGGCTGGCATGTGATCCGTCTGGATGATGTGCGGGAAGCCAAGGCGCCGCCGCTGGAGCAGGTCAAGCCGCAGATCCAGCAGGAACTCGAGCGTCGCCGCATCCAGGAGCTCCAGAAGGATCTCCGCGCCAAGGCCAAGATCCAGTGATCTGATCAGCCGGTGACGCGGCCCGGCCGGCTGAACAGCCGCGCGCCGCTCACCGCGTCATCCAGGGGATAGCCCTCGCGCCCCGCGGGCGCGAACCCCAGGCGGTTGAGCAGCCGCTCGGCAGCCGCCTCGCCCGGACGAGCCATGGCCCAGATTCGGGTCGCGCCAGCCTCCCCGGTCAGTTCCTCCAGCACGCAGCTCAGCGCCTCGGTGGCCCAGCCTTCCCGCCGCCTGGAGGGCATCACGGCGCAACGGACCACCGCCTGGCGATCGCCGGTGATCGTGGCCTGAGCCCGACCCAGATACTCGCCGCTGTCGGAAAGGCGCATCGCCCAGTCGAGGATCGCGAGCCGGCCATCGACCGAGCGCCGCGTCTCCCGCTGGCGCAGAGACTCTTCCAGCCAGACCAGCGACGCCGGTGGCGGATCGCCATCCGGATCGAAGGCCGGATCGGACAGCATCGGCCAGAAGGCCTCGGCGTGGGCGCTCCCCAGCGGCTCGAGGACCAGGCGTGGGCCGCGCAGCGGTCGCCGGCCAAGCAGCGGCGGAAAGCTTGCCGCGGGCGCGCGCCGCTGGCGCCGCTCGGCAAAGAAGTTGCGCAGCAGCGTGCCGCATTCATCGGCCAGCACCCCGCCGGTGACCGCGCAATGGTGGTTCAGTCGCGGCTCGGCCATGAGGTCGAGCACGCTGCCGCAGGCGCCGGTCTTGGGATCGGGCGCCCCCCAGACCAGCCGGGCGATGCGCGCGTGCTGGATCGCCCCCGCGCACATCGCGCAGGGTTCCAGGGTGACGAAGAGCTCGCAGCCCGGCAGCCGATAGTTGCCGAGCACCTGCGCCGCCTGGCGAAGGGCGCGGATCTCGGCATGGGCGGTGGGGTCATGCTCGCCGATGGGCTGGTTGCAGCCGGTGGCAATCACCCTGCCCTCGAGAACCACCACCGCGCCCACCGGCACCTCGCCCTGCACATAGGCGTGGCGGGCCTGCTCGAGCGCGGCCCGCATGAAGATCGGATCGCTGTCGCGGCCGGCCGGGGGGATGCTCATCGATCGCGGCGCGGCGCGCCGCCGCCGGTGGGTTCGGCGCCGAGCCGGTCGCGGGGCAGGCGGGAGGCCGACCAGGCGCCGGCCAGGCAGATCGCGGCCGCAGCCAGGAAGGCCAGCGAGAAGCCGACCGATTCCGCGGCGCTGGCCACCCCGCCGCCAAGCCCCGTGCCCGGCGCCAGCCGGCTGAAGGCGATGGCGCCGAAGGCCGCCGAACCGGTGGCCGCGCCGAGATTGCGCGACAGCGAGATCACCGCGGCCGCCGCGCCCAGGCGGGCCGGACCGGCGGCCACCTGGCTGATGATCTGCGTGACCGCCATCACCATGCCCAGCCCCACGCCGGTGAAGCCGCCCAGCACCATGACCAGCAGTCGCGACGGCGGCGCGAGGCCCAGCCCCGCCAGGCACAGCGCGCCGATCAGCAGCCCGAGCATCGGCGGCTCACGGGTGCGGCCGGTGTGCAGCACGATGCGACCGGCCAGCGACGCGCCGAGCAGCGAGCCGCCGGTGAAGGGCAGCAGCAGCAGCCCCGACTGCGCCGCGCTGGTGCCGAGAATCCATTGCAGGTAGGCCGGCAGGTAGAACACCAGCGCGAATGAGGCCGCGGCGTTGGCCAGGGTGGCGAAGGCGGCATGGCGCATCACCGGCATGCGCAGCAGCTCCAGCGGCAGATAGGGCTGGGCGACCCGCCGACCGAGGCGCCACAGCAGCCCCCACAGCGCCGCGGCCAGCACCACGCAGCCGATCAGGGCGGCGCTGCCCAGCACCGAGGCGGCGCCGGGGCGCGACATCAGCCACAGGCTCAGGCCGGTGGCTGCCACGAACAGCAGGCCACCGCGCACATCGATCCGGCCGCGGGAGTCGAGTGGCGGTGGCGTGTGCCGAAGACGGGCGAGGCGCCAGCCGGCGAAGGCGCACAGCGGCAGCGTGGCCGCGAACAGCCATCGCCAGCTCACCAGTTCGACCACGATGCCGCCGAGCAGCGGGCCCATCAGGCTGGCGCTGGCGAAGACCATCGCGAAGAAGACCTGATAGCGGGCCCGCTCACGCGGCGCAAGCACCTCGCCGATCAGCGCGTGCGACAGGCTCATCAGGCCGGCGCCACCCGCACCCTGCAGGGCGCGCGCCGCCACCAGCGCCGGCAGCGTGGGCGCGACCAGGCAGGCGAGCGCGCCGAGGCTGAACACGCCCAGCGCCACGCCGAGCAGGCGACGCCGACCGAAGCGGTCGGCCAGACGGCCATAGAGCGGCACCATCGAGACCGATGCCAGCAGGTAGCCGGTAGCCAGCCAGGAGGTGGCATCGCGCTCGTCGAACTCCGCCGCGATCGCCGGCGTGGCCAGCGCGAGCAGGGTCTGGTCGACCGCGGCGAGGAACATCGGCAGCATCACCGCGCTGAAGAGCGCGAAGAAGCGAAGCCTCGGGTCGGTGTCGGTCATGGCGGGGGCGTGAAGCACGCATCCTAACCAAGGCTGAGCGTCGCTGCCCGCCTGCCGCCCCGGGCGCGGGCCGCGGGCGTCCGCTTCATGGCCTGCCGACTGCCGCTGCGCAGGCCGTCTGCCGCTATACTGCCGCCGCCCGTTTGCACGATCCCTGCGTCTCCGCCGGACGCCGCTTCCCCCCGGCGAGCCGCCTTCTCCAGGATCCCCGATGACCCCTACGCTCCCGACCCCGCGCCCCATGCAGCCTCGGGCGAGCCGTCACTCGGCCGCAGCGAGCATCCGCCATCGCGCCGGCCTGCTGCTGCTGAGTCTCATCCTGGTGGCCTGTGGCCGCGAACAGGCCGGCACCGGCAAGACCGCCGCCCCGCCGGCGCCGCCGCCCCCCGAGGTGACCGTGATGACCGTCACCCCCCAGTCCACCACCCTGTTCACCGAGATCGTCACCGAGGTGAAGGCCTTGCGCGAGGTGGAACTGCGCCCCCGGGCCTCGGGGATCGTCACCCGCATCGGCTTCGCGCCCGGTCAGCCGGTGAAGGCCGGCGATCTGCTGTTCGTGCTCGACGCGCGGCCCTATGACGAGGCGATCGCCTCGGCGCAGGCCAATCTGGCCGAGGCACAGGCCAATCTCGCGCGGGTTCGCCAGGATGTCGAGCGCTACGCGCCCCTGCTCAAGGACAACGCCATCCCGCGCCAGACCTACGAGCAGACGGTCGCCCAGGAGCGGCAGGTGAAGGCGGTTGTCGATGCCCGGCAGGCGGCGCTGGAGTCGGCGCGACTGGAGCGCAGCTACACCGAGGTGCGCTCGCCGATGGCGGGGCTGGTCGGACTGCAGAAGGTCGAGGTCGGCGGCCTGGCCTCGGCGGGGCAGACCGTGCTGGTGACGGTCTCCACCCGCGACCCGATGGTGGCGTACTTCAACATTCCCGAGACCGACTATCTCGCGGTGATGCGCGGCGCTGCGGGCGCGCCCGCGAGCCGCGAGTCGGTGATGCGCCGCGCGGTTCGCCTGGTGCTGGCCGATGGCAGCGTCTATCCCCAGGCAGGCCGCATCGATTTCGCCGACCGCGCGCTCGACGCGGGCACCGGCACGCTCACCCTGCGGGCGGTCTTCCCGAATCCGGCCGACATGCTGCGTGTCGGCATGAGCGCGCGGGTGCGCATCCCCCACGACACCCTGGAGAACGCGCTGCTGGTGCCGCAGAAGGCGGTCGGCGAGATGCTCGGCCGGCAGTTCCTGATGGTGGTCGGCGAGGGCGACAAGGTCGAGCAGCGCGCTGTCGAACTCGGCGCGCGCAGCGGCGAGAACTGGCTGGTGACCGGCGGGCTCAAGGCCGGCGAGCGCATCGTCGTCGATGGTCTGCAGGCCGCGCGTCCCGGCACCGTGGTGGCGCCGCGGGCCCTGGTGCCGCTGAAGGCCTCCGAGGCCGTGGCCGGGCCCGGAAAGCCGGCGCCCGCCGCGGCCGGCGCTGCGCCGACGGCCAAGCCCTGAGCCGGCTCGATCATGGCGCGCTTCTTCATCTTCCGGCCGGTGATGGCCATCGTCACCGCCATCGTCATCACGCTGGCCGGCCTGATCGCCGGGCTGAACCTGCCCATCGCCCAGTATCCGCAGATCACCCTGCCCACCGTTCGGGTGGCCGGCGTCTATCCCGGCGCGAATGCCCAGGTGGTCGAGGAGTCGGTGGCCACCCCGATCGAGGAGCAGGTCAACGGCGTGGAAGGCATGCTCTACATGACCTCCAGCGCCGCGAGCGACGGCTCGTATTCGCTGGATGTGACCTTCGCGCTCGGCGTTGATCCCGACATTGCCGCGGTGCAGGTGCAGAACCGCGCCTCGCAGGCCAGCTCGCGCCTGCCGGCCGAGGTGATCGCCGCCGGCCTGAGCACCCGCAAGCAGAGTCCCGACTCGCTGATGTACGCGGCGCTGGTCTCGCCCAAGGCCACCTACGACGAGCTCTTCCTGAGCAACTATGCGTCGATCAATGTGATCCAGGCGCTCAAGCGGGTCAAGGGCGTGGGCAATGTCCAGATGTTCGGCTCGGACTTCGGCATGCGCATCTGGCTCAAGCCCGACCGCATGGCCTCCTTCGGACTGACCCCGGCCGATGTCATGCGGGCGGTCAGCGAGCAGAACCTGCAGGCGCCGGCCGGCCAGGTGGGGCAGATGCCCGCGCCGCGCGACCAGCAGTTCCAGTACAGCGTGTCGGTGCGCGGCCGGCTCGCCGACCCCGAGGAGTTCGGCGCGATCGTGATCCGCTCCCGGCCAGACGGCTCCTTCGTGCGGCTGCGCGACATCGCCCGGGTGGAGATGGGCGCGCGCGACTACCTCTTCCAGTCGCGGCTCGACGGCAAGCCGGTGGCCGCCTTCTCGATCAACCTCACCCCCGACGCCAGCGCGATCGAGACCGCGCGCCTCATTCGCGAACGACTGGCCGAGCTCTCGCGCTCGTTTCCCGAGGACCTCGGCTACGAGGTGATCCACGACAACACGGTGTTCATCACCGCCTCGCTCGAGGAGGTGGTGCACACCTTCTTCGAGGCGCTGCTGCTCGTGCTGCTGGTGGTGTTCCTGTTCCTGCAGAGCTGGCGGGCCACGCTGATTCCGATGCTCGCGGTGCCGGTCTCGCTGGTGGGCGCGCTGGCGGCATTCACGCTGCTGGGCTTCACCATCAACACCCTCACCCTCTTCGGCATGGTGCTGGCGATCGGCATCGTGGTCGACGATGCGATCGTGGTGGTCGAGGCGGTCGAGCACCACATGAACCACGGCGGTCTCGCGCCGCGCGAGGCGACCCTCAAGGCGATGGAGGAGGTCTCGGGGCCGGTGGTGGCCATCGCGATGATCCTGGCGGCGGTGTTCGTGCCGGTGGCCTTCCTGGGCGGCATGGCCGGGGTGATGTACAAGCAGTTCGCGATCACCGTGGCGGTGTCCACCGCCCTGTCGGCCTTCGTGGCGCTCTCGCTCACGCCGGCGCTGTGCGCCCTGCTGCTCAGACCGAAGAATGCCGCGGCGCGCGGCCCGCTGGCGCGCTTCTTCGGCGCCTTCAACCGCGGCTTCGATCGGCTCACCGAGCGCTACGGGCGGGGCGTGGGCGTGATGATCCGCCGCGCGGCGCTGGCCATGGCCGTGCTGGCGGCGCTGATGGCGGCCACCTGGCAGCTCATGAACCGGGTGCCCGGCACCTTCGTGCCGCCGGAAGACCAGGGGTTTTTCCTGGGATCGGTGCAGTTGCCCCAGGCGGCCTCGATGAACCGGACCATCGAGGTCACCAGCCGCATCGACGAGATCCTCGCGGCCACGCCCGGCGTGCGCAAGCGGCTCGTGATCAACGGCTTCAACCTCATGAACGGCTCGGTGCAGTCGAACAGCGCCCTTTTCCTGGCGGTGCTCGATCCCTGGGAGGAGCGCACCAGCCCCGAGACCCAGCTTCGGGCGATCATCGGCGGCTTCCTGAAGAAGGCGCGCGCCCTGCCCGAGGCCTCGGTGCTCGCGCTCAATCCACCGGCGGTGCCGGGCCTTGGCGCCTCGGCCGGCTTCAGCTTCAAGCTGCAGGACCGCGCCGGCGCCACGCCCATGCAGCTCTCGAAGGTGGCCACCGATTTCGTGGCTGCCGCCAACCAGCAGCCCGAACTGCGCAATGTCTACACCACCTTCAACCCGGCGGTGCCGGCGTTCCGGGTGGACATCGACCGGGAAAAGGCGAAGAAGCTCGGCGTGCCGATCAGCGATGTCACCGCCATCCTGCAGACCTTCCTGGGCGGCGTCACCATCAACGACTTCAACCGCTTCGGCCGCACCTACAAGGTGACGATGCAGGCCGACAGCGACTACCGGGGCGACATCGCCGCCATCGGCGCCTTCCAGGTGCGCGCGGCCAGTGGCCAGATGGTGCCGCTGTCTTCCCTGGTGCAGGCCGCCCCCACCGGCGCGCCCACCCTCATCGACCGCTACAACCTGTTCCGCATCGCCGAGATCAGCGGCGAGCCGGCGCCCGGCTACAGCTCGGGTCAGGCAATCGCCGCCATGGAGCGGCTCGCGGCCGAGAAGCTGCCGGACGGCTACGGCTACGAGTGGTCGGGCATCAGCCTGCAGGAGAAGGAATCGGCCGGCCAGGCGCCGGTGATCTTCGGGCTCGCGCTGCTGTTCGTGTTCCTGTTCCTCGCCGCGCTCTACGAGAGCTGGGCCGTCCCGCTGGCGGTGCTGTTCGCGATCCCGCTGGGGGTGTTCGGCGCGATGCTGGGTCTGTACCTCACGGGGCTCACCAACAACATCTATTCGCAGATCGGTCTGGTGCTGCTGATCGGTCTGGCGGCGAAGAACGCGATCCTGATCGTCGAGTTCGCCAAGATGCTGCGCGAGCAGGGGCAGGACGCGGTGAGCGCGGCGCTGGGCGCGGCCCGCCTGCGCTTGCGGCCGATCATGATGACTTCCTTCGCGTTCATCCTGGGCGTCGTGCCCCTGATCATCGCCAGCGGAGCGGGGGCGGCCTCGCGGGTGTCGATGGGGATCACGGTCTTCAGCGGCATGCTGGCCGCCACGCTGCTCGCCATCTTCCTGGTGCCGGTGCTCTATGTCGTGGTCGACCGGCTCTTCAACCGGCGTGGCGGTGCGGCTCGGCCGCCTGCACCGCCCGATCCGGCCGCGCCGCACGCCCCGGAGAGCCATCCATGAGAACCCTGCGTTGCGCGATCGCGCTCGCCCTCGCGGGCAGCCTTGCCGGCTGCGCCACCCCTGAGGCCTTCCGCCGCCCCGAGCTGTCCCTGCCGGGCGCCTATCCCGGCGCATCCGCCGCCACCGACGCCGCCCCCGGGCTGGGCAGCGTCGGCTGGCAGGCGGTGTTCACCGACCCGGCGCTGCGCGCCCTGATCGAGGAGGCGCTGCGCAGCGGCCCCGACGGGCTGATTGCCGCGGCGCGGGTACGCGAGTCGGCCGCGCTGATCGGCCTCGCCCGCGCGCCTGCCCTGCCCGCGGTCAGCGCCTCGCTCAGCACCACGCCGATCGCCCGCCTGCCGGGACAGGACCTGTCGTCCTCCTACCTCGCGGGGGGCGCGGTGTCCTGGGAGCTCGACCTCTGGGGGCGCTACGCCCGCGCCACCGACGCAGCCCGCGCCGACCTGCTCGCCGCCACCGAGAACCGCCATGCGGTGAGCGCCTCGCTCGTGGGCAATGTGGCCAGCCTGTACTACCAGCTCGGCGCGCTGCGCGAATCCGAGGCGGTGCTGCAGGCGTCCGTCAGCAGCCAGCAGGAGGGTCTGCGGATCATCCAGCGCATGTCGCAGGCCGGCATCGTGAGCGCTGCCGAGGAGCGACAGCAGGAGAGCGCCATCGCGGCCTCGCAGGCGCGACTGCCGGGGCTGCGCCGGCAGATGCTCGAGGTGCAGAACGCGATCGCGCTGCTGCTCGGGCGCCCACCCGGCTCGGTGAGCGTGCCGGCGGCCGGCCCGATCGCCCTGCCCGCCGCGCTGCCGGCCGGTCTGCCCTCGGCCCTGCTCAACCGACGCCCGGACATCCGCCGCGCCGAGGCCCAGCTGGCCGCCGCCGACGCGCGCGTCGCCGAAGCCCGCGCCCGCTTCTTTCCCCAGCTCTCGCTCACCGCGGTGCTCGGGGTGACCAGCACCGCGCTGTCCAACCTGCTGGGCGGTGGCGCGGCCACGGTGGCCTCGCTCGGGCCCGGGCTGGTGGCGCCGCTCTACACCGGCGGTTCGCTGCGCGCGAACCGCGATGCCGCGCTGGCCCGTCTCGATCAGTCGCTGCTCGCCTATCGCAAGACCGTCCTTGCGGCGCTCGGCGAGGTGGCCGATGGCCTTCAGGCCTACGAGAGCAGCGCCGAAGCCCAGCGTCTGCAGGAGCAGCGGGTGGCGATCGGCGCCGAGGCGCTGCGACTGGCCGAGCTGCGCTTTCGCGCAGGCACCACCAGCTTTCTCGAGGTGCTCGACGCGCAGCGGCAACTGCTCGCCGCGCAACTCGATGCGGTGCAGGCCGTGCTTGATCGCCGGCTGGCGCTGGTGCGTGTCTATCTCGCGCTGGGCGGGGGATGGGAATGACCGACATGAACGCTTCGTCCAGGCCACCCGGCGGTGAACTGCGCCCCGAACTGCGGGCCGTGCTCGGGGCACGGGCGGCGCTGCAGGACGCCGCCCGCCCCGAGGCGCTCGCCCGGCAGCATGCCCGAGGCCGCCTGAGCGTGCGCGAGGCGCTCGCCGGCCTCGCCGACCCTGACAGCTTCGTCGAATACGGCGGGCTTGCCCAGCCCGCGGTGGACGGCATGAGCGGCGCCGCCGATGGCCTGGTGATGGGCACGGCGCAGGTGGGCGGCCGCGCGGTCGATCTGGTGCTCTACGACTACACCGTGCACGGCGGCACCCAGAGCGCGGTCAATCACCAGAAGATCACCCGGATGTTCGAGCACGCCCTGCGTCACCGCCTGCCGGTGATTCTCTGGCTCGAGGGTGGCGGCGCCCGCACGCATGACATGCTGGTCTCGGCCCGCGGCCCCACGACCACCTTCGTGGTGTTCGCGCGGCTCTCCGGGCTGGTGCCCACCATCGGCATCGTTCCCAGCCGCGCCTTCGCCGGACATGCCAACCTCGCCGGCCTGTCCGACCTGCTGATCGCGGTGCGCGGCAGCGCCATGGGGCTGGGCGGACCGCCCCTGGTGCAGGCCGCGCTCGGCGTGACGCTCACGCCCGAGGAGATCGGGCCGGCCGATGTCCATGTGCGCAGCGGCGTGATCGACCTGCTGGCTGACGACGATGCCCATGCCATCGCGCTCGCCCGTCGCTATCTCGCCTTCTTCGGCCCTGCCGCCGAGGCGCCGCGTGAGCCCGATCCCCTGCCCCTGCGCGAGCTGGTGCCGCTCAACCCGCGCCGCGCCTACGATGTGCGCAAGGTGATCGCCCATCTCGCCGATCTCGACAGCAGCCTTGAGCTGAAACCGGGCTGGGGCCGCTCGGTGGTCACCAGCCTGGTCCGGATCGATGGCCGAACCGTCGGCGTGGTGGCCAACCAGCCCATGCATGCCGCCGGCGCGATCGACTCGGCCGCGGCGGTGAAGGCGGCGCGTTTCGTGCAGATCTGCGATGCCTTCGACATTCCCCTGCTGCTGCTGTGCGACACGCCCGGACTGATGGTCGGCCCCGAGGCCGAGCAGACCGGCCTGGTGCGCCACAGCGCCCGCATGCTCACCGCGATCGCCAATGCCACCGTGCCGATCATGACGGTGGTGCTGCGCAAGGCCTACGGGCTGGGCTATTACATCATGGGCTCGCAGCCGCTCGAGCCGGCGATCCTGCTCGCCTGGCCCACTGCCGAGTACGGCGGCATGGGCCTGGAGGGCGCGGTGAGCATCCTCCACCGGCGCGAGCTCGAGGCGATCGCCGATCTGGCCGAGCGGGCCGCGCGCCACCGGGAGCTGACCGCGCAGCTCAAGGACGAGCACACCGCGCTGAAGACCGCGGCCAAGTTCACCTACGACGATGTCATCGACCCGGCCGACACGCGCCGCATCCTGGTGCAGACCCTGCGCACGCTGCCGCCCCCGGCGCCGCGCGAAGGCCGCAAACGCCTGATCGAACCCTTCTGAGCGGCGGCGGCCGCATTCTCAGGACTTGCCGGGCGTGGGCGGACGCGGCGCGGCCGCGCGGGGCTTGACCTTCGCGCCGTCGGCAATCCCGTCGGGCGGGCTCTCGATCAGCCGGTCGGCCGGCAGCAACCCCGCTGCGATCTCCACCGAGGCCCCCAGGTCGCGGGCAATGGTCACCGGCTTGAGCACCACCTGATTGTCGGCGGTCACCACCGCGACGCGCGGCCCGGTCTTGCCGAAGAGCAGCGCGCTGGGCGGGATCACCAGCACACCCTCGCGCGGCGGCAGCGCGAAGCGCACCGAGGCGAAGCCGCCCGGCAACAAGCCCGCCTGGCGATTGTCGGCGGCCAGCTGCACCACCATGCCGCCCGTGCCGGCCCCGATCGCCTGGGAGAGCGCCAGCACCCGGGCATCGAATCGCTGCCCCGGCCGCTCAGGCACGGAGAAGCTCACCGCGTCACCGGTCTTCACCGCCGGCACCTGGTTCTGCGGCACGGTGACATACAGCCGCACTCGCGCCACATCGGACACCACGAACAGCTCGGTGCCGGGCGCGCCGCCGGGATTGACCAGCGCCCCGATGTCGGTGGAGCGCGCGGTGACCACGCCGTCGAAGGGCGCCACCACCCGCGCGAACGCCTTCAGCGCAAGCAGGCGATCGAGGTTGGCCTGCACGGCATTGGCCTGAGCCTGCTTGACCGCGGCGTCGCCGGTCTTCTCCTCGACTGCCTGGGCGGAAACGAAGTTCTGGCTCTGCAGCGACTGCCAGCGCCGGGCCGTGGTCTCGGAGAGGGCGGCATTGGCGCGCGCGCTGGCGAGCTCGGCGCGGGCCTGCAGCAGCTGCTGGTCGAGCTCGGGGGTGTCGATCTCGGCGAGCAGCTGGCCCGCCTTGACCGGCGCGCCGATGTCGGCGTGCCAGCGCCTGATGTAGCCGGCCACCCGGGCGTGAACCAGGGCCCGCGACTGCGCTTCGATGCGACCCGGCAGATCGAGCACCGGCGGCGGACCCGCCGGCGCGGCGGGCGAAATCAGGTTCACCACCGGCTCGGCCTGGGCCTGGGCCCGCTCCTGGAGCCGAGCGGCATCGGACTGACGCGCCGTGATGCCCAGCGCGGCCACCACGCCGCCGATGATCAGCACCGCCAGGGCGAACAGCCCGAGCCGGCTGCGTGCCGGCGGACCGGCCTCGGGATCAGAGTGCATGAGGGACTCCGGAGGAAGGCGCGGTCGGGTGGCGCGCGGGGCTGCGGTGCACGAGGCTGAAGACCACCGGCACGAACATCAGGGTGGCGAAGGTGGCAAAGACCAGCCCGCCGATCACCGCGCGGCCCAGCGGGGCGTTCTGCTCGCCGCCCTCACCCAGACCGAGCGCCATCGGCAGCATGCCGATGATCATGGCCAGCGCGGTCATCAGCACCGGGCGGAAGCGCACGAAGCCGGCCTCCAGCGCCGCCTGGGTGGCATCGCCGAGTTCGGCCAGCCGCTCGCGCGCGAAGCTGATCACCAGCACGCTGTTGGCGGTGGCCACGCCCATGCACATGATCGCGCCGGTGAGCGCGGGCACCGAGAGGGTGGTGTCGGTGGCGAAGAGCATCCAGACGATGCCGGCGAGCGCGGCCGGCAGCGCGGTGATGATCACGAAGGGATCGCTCCACGACTGGAAGTTGATCACGATCAGGAAATAGATCAGCGCGATCGCCCCGATCAGGCCGAAGAGCAGGCCCGAGAAGGCGCGCTCCATGGTGCGCACCTGTCCGAGCAGCACCACCTTCGACCCCTTGGGCACCTCGCCCGCGGTGTCGGCGATGACCCGACGGATGTCGCCCGCCACCGCGCCGAGGTCGCGATCCTGGGTGGTGGCATTCACCTGCACCATGGCCTGGAGGTCATACTGGCTGACCACCGCATTCGCGCTGCCCCGGCTGACCTCGGCCAGCCCCCCGAGCACCTGCGGGCTCGAGCCGGCGCCGCCTGTGACCGGCACGCCCGCCAGCCGCGTGAGCGAGTCCATGTCGCGCTGCGGGGTCTGGACCACGATGGCGTAGGACACGCCGTTGGCCGGATTCAGCCAGTAGGTGGGCGCGATCTGGCTGCTGCCCGCCAGATTGACCACCAGGCTGTTGGTGACATCGCGCGCGGTGAGTCCGAGCTCGGCCGCGCGGGAACGGTCCATGTCCACCTTGAGCACCGGACTGCGCGGCGACTGCTGGATGCGGACATCGGCCACGCCGGGAATGGCGCGCAGCCGGGTGACCAGCTGGCTGGCATAGGCGAAATTCGCCTCGAGATTGCCGCCCCGCACCTGGATGTCGATCGGCGCGGGCGCGCCGAAATTCAGGATCTGGCTGACGATGTCGGCGGGCGGGAACGAGAACACCGTGTCGGGAAACTCGGCCGGCAGCACCTCGCGCAGCACCCGCACATACTCGGCGGTGGGCTTGTGGCCGGGCTTCAGCGCAATCTGGATGTCGCCGTCCTGGGTGCCGATCACGCCGGTGTTGTTGTAGATCAGGTTGATGCTGCTCGGCGGCAGGCCGATGTTGTCGACGAAGGCCGCGATCTCCTCGGAGGGCACCACCCGCCGGATCGCCTGTTCGATCTGCGCGAAACGCGCGGCGGTCTCCTCCACCCGGGTGCCCACCGGCACCCGCGCGTGCATGAGGATCTGCCCGCCATCGACCGCCGGAAAGAAGTTGCTACCGAGGTAGGGCACCAGCGCGAAGGAGGCCAGCACGAAGCCCATGAAGCCGGCCACGAATGCCGTGCGATGGGCCAGCGCCGAGGCGAGCCAGGCCCGGTAGGCGCGGCGCACCCGGGCGAAGCCCGCCTCGAAGGCCTGCTGGAAAATCACCAGCGGATTGCGCGAGCGCGGCGCCGCGCCGGCCTCGAGCGCGTGATGCGCCCGCAGCAGGTACTTGGCCATGGTGGGCACCAGGGTGCGCGACAGCAGGAACGAAAAGACCATGGCCAGCATGACCGCCTCGGCCATCGGCACGAACAGGAAGCGCGACACGCCGTCGAGGAAGAACATCGGCACGAACACGATGCAGATGCACAGCAGCGAGACGAAGGCCGGCACCACGATCTGCCGGGCGCCATCCAGGATGGCCGTCTCGACATCCTTGCCCTGCTCGAGGTGCCAGCTGATGTTCTCGATGGTCACGGTGGCGTCGTCCACCAGGATGCCCACCGCCAGGGCCAGGCCGCCGAGGGTCATGATGTTGAGCGTCTCGCCGATGGCCGCCAGGCCGAGCACGGCGCCCATGATCGAGAGCGGGATCGAGACCGCGATGATCAGCGTGGGCCGCCAGCTCCCCAGGAACAGCAGGATCATCAGGCTGGTGAGGGCGGCGGCGATCAGGCCCTCGACCGCCACGCCGGTGATGGCCGCCCGCACGAAGATCGACTGGTCGTTGATCGGCGTGACCGTGAGGTTGGGCGGCAGCGAGGCGCGCAGGCCGGCGAGCTTCTCGCGGATGCCGTCGACGATGCTCAGCGTGGAGGTGGCGCCGTTCTTGAGCACCGACATCAGCACCGAGCGCCCGCCGTCCACATGCACGATGTTGGTCTGCGGGGAATTGCCGTCGAGCACCTGGGCGACATCGCGCAGATAGACGGTGGCGCCGCCGGCGCTGCGGATCGGCAGCCCGCCGAGGTCGCTGATGGCCACCGCGGCGTTGTTGAGCTGCACGGTGTGCTCCAGGCTGCCGATCTTCTGCGTGCCCACCGGCAGGATCAGGTTCTGGGCCGCCAGCGCGTTGGAGACATCCTGGGCCGACAGGCCGCGCGCCTGAAGGGCCACCGGATCGAGGTCGATCTGCACCAGCCGCTGCTTGCCGCCGTAGGGCCAGGGAATGGCCGCGCCGGGCACGGTGACCAGCGGCGGGCGGACGGCGTTGATGCCGAGGTCGAAGAGGCTCTGCTCCGACAGTCCCTGCCCCGACAGGGCGAGCTGCAGGATGGGCACCGTGGAGGCGTTGTAGTTGATGATCAGCGGCGGCAGCGTGCCGGGCGGCATCTGCCGCACCACCACCTGCGAGATCGCGGTCACCTGGGCATTGGCCACCGCGACATTGACGCCCGGCTGGAAGAAGACCTTGACGATGCCGATGCCGGCATACGAGGTGGCCTCGATGTGCTCGATGTCGTTGACGGTGGTGGTCAGCGCGCGCTGGTAGAGGGTGCTGATGCGGCCGGCCATCTGTTCGGGGGGCAGGCCGGTGTATTGCCAGGCCACCGCGATCACCGGGATGCGGATCTCCGGAAAGATGTCGGTGGGCATGCGCAGCGCCGCCAGCGGCCCCAGGATGAGCAGCAGCAGCGCCATCACCACGAAGGTGTAGGGCCGGCGCAGGGCAACGCTGACGATGTCGACGAACATGCGGGGGCTCTGGGGGGAGCGGCAACGCCACCGACGACCGGCAGCGGGGCGCAGCGCGGACAGCGCGCGAGCCCGCATTATGTGACGAAGTGGCGAACGACCCCGCCTTGACCTTGCACGGATCCGGACGCGCGGGCCCGTGGTACAGACCTTGCGTGGCCGGCTGCAGGTCCACCGATGTCACCGCGGGCGCACGCTGGCGGTGCGCCCCGAGGTCTTCCGATGGCGAAATCCGCACCGAAATCCACCCCCGCCCCGCGCGCCCGGGAGCCGGCCGACTCCGACAACGCGCTGATCGCCGACATCCGGTTTCTGGGCCGCATCCTGGGCGATGTCATCCGGGAACAGGAGGGGCGCGAGGCCTTCGAGCTGATCGAGCGCGTGCGGCAGCTGTCAGTGGCCGGTCGGCTCAAGCGCGACGCCGCGGCCGGCCGTACCCTCGACCGCCTGCTGAAGAACCTGGGCATCGACCAGACCGTCTCGGTGGTGCGCGCCTTCAGCTATTTCTCGCACCTCGCCAACATCGCCGAGGATCGCCATCAGCTTCGCCGGCACGAGGCGCAGGAAAGTCGCGGCGTGCTCGAGGAAGGCTCGCTCGCGATGACCATGGAGCGGCTGGCCGCGGGCGAGATCCGCGCCGCCGAGATCGCCGATGCGCTGGCCCGCGCGCACATCTCGCCCGTGCTCACCGCCCATCCCACCGAGGTGCAGCGCAAGAGCATCCTGGATGCGCAGCGCGCGATCTCGGCGCTGCTCGGCGCGCGCGACGCCCTGCGCACCGAGCGCGAGCGCCGTGACAACGAGTCGCTGATCCGCGCCCGCGTGACCCAGCTCTGGCAGACCCGGATGCTGCGCTACACCCGCCTGACGGTGGCCGACGAGATCGAGAACGCGCTCAGCTACTACCGCAGCACCTTCCTGCGCGAGATTCCCCGGCTCTACGCCGAACTCGAGGAGGCGCTGCCCGGCCACGACATCGCAAGCTTTTTCCGGATGGGCAACTGGATCGGCGGAGACCGGGACGGCAACCCCAATGTCACCGCCGCCACCCTGCGGGCCGCTCTGCGCAGCCAGAGCGAGACGGCGCTGCGCTTCTACCTCACCGAGGTGCATGAGCTCGGCGCCGAGCTCTCGATCTCGGCGCTGCTCGCGCCGATCACCCCGGCGATGCAGGCCCTGGCCGAGCGATCGCCCGACCGCAACGCCCATCGCGAGGACGAACCGTATCGTCGCGCCCTCACCGGCATCTATTCGCGCCTGGCGGCGACCCTGCACGAGCTCACGGGCACCGAGGCGCTGCGCCATGCCCTCGCGCCGCAGGCGCCCTACCCCGACGCCGCGCACTTCCTGGCCGATCTGCAGGTGATCGCCGAGTCGCTGCGCTCGCATCATGCCCGGGCGCTGATCGCCCCGCGGCTTGCGCCCCTCATCCGCGCGGTGCAGGTCTTCGGCTTCCACCTTGCCACGGTCGACCTGCGCCAGAGCTCGGACAAGCATGAGGCGGTGGTGGCCGAGCTGCTGGCCGTCGCCAGCCTCGAGGCCGATTACGCGAGGCTCGACGAAACCGCCCGGCGCTCGCTGCTGCTGCGGCTGCTCGATGACCCGCGTCCGCTGCGCGTGCGCGGCGCCGACTATTCGGCGCTGTGCCGGGACGAACTCGAGATCTTCGAGACCGCGCGCGAGATGCTGGCGCGCTACGGCCCGGCGGCGCTGCGCCACTGCATCATCTCGCACACCGAATCGGTGAGCGATCTGCTGGAGGTGATGCTGCTGCAGAAGGAGGCCGGCCTGATGCGCGGCACGCTGTCGCGCGAAGGCGTTGCCGACCTGATCGTGGTACCGCTCTTCGAGACCATCGGAGACCTGCGCAATGCCGCCGACATCATGCAGGCCTTCTACCGCCTGCCGGGCGTGCCCGCCCTGGTGGCCCGATCGGGCGCCGAGCAGGACATCATGCTGGGCTACAGCGACAGCAACAAGGACGGCGGCTTCTTCACCAGCAACTGGGAGCTCTACCGGGCCGAGACCGCGCTGGTGTCGGTGTTCGAGCCGCTGCGCGCCGCGCACGGCATCCGCCTGCGGCTGTTCCACGGCCGCGGCGGCACCGTCGGCCGGGGCGGCGGGCCGAGCTACCAGGCCATCCTGGCCCAGCCGCCCGGCACGGTGAACGGGCAGATCCGCCTCACCGAACAGGGCGAGGTGATCAACAGCAAGTACGCCAACCCGGCGATCGGGCGTCGCCACCTCGAGGCGCTGGTCGCGGCCACCCTGGAGGCCACGCTGCTGCATCCCACCGCGAGCGCGCCCAGGGCCTTCCTTCAGGCGGCCCAGGCGCTGTCGGATGCCGGCATGGCCGCCTACCGCGAGCTGGTCTACGGCACGCCGGGCTTCGTCGACTATTTCTTCGACACCACGCCGATCCGCGAGATCGCCGAGCTGAACATCGGCTCCCGGCCGGCCTCTCGCAAGGCCACCCGGGCCATCGAGGATCTTCGGGCCATTCCCTGGGGATTCAGCTGGGGACAGTGCCGGGTGATGCTGCCGGGCTGGTACGGGTTCGGCTCGGCGGTGGAGGCATTCCTGGGCCAGGGCGAGGGCGAGCGCGAGCGACGGCTTGCGCTGCTGCAGCGCATGCATCGTCAGTGGCCGTTCTTCCGGACACTGCTGTCCAATCTCGACATGGTGCTGGCCAAGAGCGACCTCGGCATCGCCACCCGTTACCTCGAACTGGGCGCCGACCGTCGGATGGGCAAGCGCATCTTCACCGCCGTCCAGGCGGAATGGCAGCGCACCCAGTCGGCCATGGCGGCGATCACCGGCGAAAGCGCCCGCCTTGCCTCCAACCCGGCGCTGGCGCGCGCGATCGGAAATCGCTTTCCCTATCTCGACCCGCTCAACCACCTGCAGGTGGAACTGATGCGCCGTCACCGCCAGCGCGGACCTGCCGAGCCGCTCAACGAGCGCGTGCGCCGCGGCATCCATCTGTCGATCAACGGACTGGCCGCCGGGCTCAGGAACACCGGATGAGCGCCGCGATGCCCACCGCGGCCGAGCTGGTGATCGATGTGCTCGGCCCCTGCCGTCTGCCCTCGCCGGTGGCTCGTCATCTCGGGGAGCAGGCGGTGCACTTTGTCGGCTCGGCCGACAAGGTGCTGCTCGACGACTCGCTCTCGTCGCTGCGCGGCGCGCGGGGCGAGCCCGACACGCTGCCGGCCTTCGAACTGGCCGGGCCGCGCGACCGGATCTTCTTCGATCCGCGCACCGTGCGCGCCGGCATCGTCACCTGCGGCGGGCTGGCGCCGGGGCTGAACAATGTGGTGCGCGGTCTGGTGCTGGAGCTCTCGGTGGGCTACGGCGTGCGCCAGGTGCTCGGCTTTCGCTACGGCTACGAGGGTCTGATCGCCCGCTTCGGTCATGTGCCGCTTGGCCTGACGCCGGAGTCGGTCGCCCACATCCACCATGAGGGCGGCACCGTGCTGGGCACCTCCCGCGGCTCGCAGGATGCCGCCGAGGTGGTCGACAATCTCGAAGCCAACGGCATCGGCATCCTGTTCGTGGTGGGCGGCGACGGCAGCATGCGCGGCGCGATGCGCCTGTGCGCCGAGATCGCGCGGCGGCAGCTTCGGATCGCGGTGGTCGGCGTGCCCAAGACCATCGACAACGATGTGCCCTTCATCGATCGCAGCTTCGGCTTCGTCACCGCCTATTCGGCCGCGGTCGATGCGATCCGCAGCGCGCGGGTCGAGGCGCTCGCCGCCCGCGACGGCATCGGCCTGGTCAAGCTGATGGGGCGGCACTCCGGCTTTCTCGCCTGCCAGGCGGCGCTCGCCTCCACCGAGGCCGACCTGGTGCTGATTCCCGAGGTGCCGATGCGTCTGCAGGGCGACTCGGGCGTGCTGGCCTGCCTGGGCCGGGTGCTCGATCGCAAGGGGCATGCCGTGGTGGTGGCCGCCGAGGGCGTGGCCCAGGACCTGATCGCTCCCGCGGCGGCCGGTGAATCGGTGGACAAGAGCGGCAACGCCCGGCTCAAGGACGCCGGCGTGTTTCTGCGCGATCGCATCGGCGCGCACTTTGCGCAGGCCGGGCGCGAAGTGACCGTGAAGTACATCGATCCAAGCTACACCATCCGCAGCATTCCGGCCTGTGCCTCGGACAGCGTCTACTGCTGGAACATGGCCCGGCACGCGGTGCACGCGGCGATGGCCGGCAACACCAACATGCTGATCGGCCGATGGCATGGCCGCTTCGTGCATGTGCCGATGGCGCTGGCCACCCGCGAGAGCCGACGGGTGAATCCGGAGGGTGATCTCTGGATGTCGGTGATCGAGAACACCGGCCAGCCGCGCACATTCGGCTGAACGCGCCGTCAGCGTCGCGGTCGCGGCGCGCCGAGACGCACCCCGGCAGCCCCCAGGGCACGGATCTCAGTCGAGCGGCGTGCGCACCCGCGACTGCTGCCGCTGGATCTCGCGGGTCTTCATGGCGATGTACTCCTTGCGCGTGACTTCCTGCAGCTGGCGGGGATAGCGCTCCGTGGCGCTGAACCACTCCTCGAGCGCGCGGTGCTGCCGCTCCGCGGGCGCGAGGCCCAGCGTGCCCAGCCAGGCCTCGATCGCGAGGTAGTAGCGCATGGCATTGCGCTCCAGCGAGCCGCGCATCCCGCCCACCAGGGGCGCCGCCGCGCCCGCGCCTTCGCGGCTGAAGCCGACCTTGTCGCTGCCGGCCGTGGCCAGGTACACCTGCATGGCCGCACGCGCGGTCCAGCTCGACTGGTAGGCGTAGGTCACATGCAGCAGCGTCTCGCGCTCGCCTTGCGGCGCCGCCTCGAGCGCGATCCGGTAGTTGCGCGTGCCCAGCGGCCCCTCGGCGGCCTGGAGGCCCACCGCAAACCGCCGATCGCTGGATTCCTGCTGGCGGAAGGCCAGCCGGATCCAGTGGGCATCGCCCAGCGGCTGCTCGAACTTGCGGCCCAGGCCCACCACCAGGGATTCCTCGCCTGCCGAGCCTTCGGCGCGACAGAACTTGACATTGAGGTGCAGGATCAGCAGCTCGCACCACGCCGACGCGCGCCGCAGCGCCTGACGCACCTCGTCGTAGGGCGTGGGGCTGATGGCATGGATGTCGCCGCGCAGGGTGTCGCCCTCTTCCCGGGAGACGAGCCAGAGCGCCCGGTCACCCAGCCGGGTGGCCCCGCCCGCCCGTGCGGCGGCCAGGCCGGCCCGGAGTTCGGCCACGGCACCGGTGGCGGTGGCTCGGGCGGCTCCGTTTCGGGACTGACTGGCGGGCATCTCGGTCTGGCCGGTGGCGGGCGTCGATGCCAGCAGGCACGATGCCGCCGCCATGACGGTTCCCATCATGCCCCAGGCGACGACGGCGCGCACCGGCACTCAGCGGGCGACCCAGCCGCCGTCCACCGCCAGGGCCTGGCCGGTGGCATAGCTCGCGCCGGCCCCGCACAGCCACAACACCGCGCTCGCGATCTCTTCGGGCTGGCCGATGCGGCCCATCGGCGCGCCGCGCAACAACGCGCTCCGGGCCGCGGGATCGGTGCCGACGAAGCGGTCGATCATCGCGGTCTGGATCACGCCCGGACAGATGGCATTCACGCGCACGCCGCGCCCGGCATACTCGAGCGCGGCGGCGCGGGTCAGGCCGATCACGCCGTGCTTGCTCGCCACATAGGCGGGGATGCCGTCGAAGCCCACCAGGCCCGCAATCGAGGCGCAGTTGACGATCGCGCCGCCGCCGGCCGCCAGCATGGCGGGCAGCTCGTGCTTCATGCACAGCCATACCCCGCGCAGGTTCACGGCCATCACCCGTTCCCAGTTGGCCAGGGCGCAGTGGGCGGTGTCGGCCTGCTCGCCTTCAATGCCGGCGTTGTTGAAGGCAAGGTGCAGCGCGCCGTATTCGCGCACCGCGCAACGCACCGCCTCGGCGATCGCCGCCTCGTCGGTGACATCGCAGACACTGAAGAGCGCCCGCCCGCCAGCCGCGCGGATCGCGGCGGCCAGCGCGCGTCCGGGCGCCTCCTGGACATCGGCGAGCACCACCGCGGCGCCGCCGGCGGCAAAGGCGCGCGCGGTGGCTGCCCCGATGCCGCTCGCCGCGCCGGTGATCAGAACGGTGCGATCGCTGAACGGTTTGACGGTCATGGCGCCTCCGGGCAGAAAGACCCGAGGCTAACCGGCAAGCCCGGGCGCCCCGCAGCGCTGGCTCAGCCGGCGCGGCAATTCAGTCGGCCAGCGCCGACAGGAGCGCCGCATTGTAAGCCTGGGGGCGCTCATAGGGAGCCCAGTGGCCGGCGCCCGGGATCATCACCAGCGAGACGAACCCGGGCGCGAGCGCGAGCGCTTGCGGCAGGCGGTCCTGGACCCCCCGGTGCAGGACATCGTCCTCCCCCCAGATGCCATGCACCGGGCAGCGCAGCGAAGGCAGCGTCTCCTTCATGATCTCGGTGCGCGAAATGCGTCGGCGCTTCATGCGGTCGCGCTGAAGATTGGCGGTGTGCAGGGCCACCGCCAGCGCATCGATCGAGTCCGGCTCGGAGAGCATGAGGATGCGCAGGTTCTCGCGCATCGCGGCTTCCAGTTCCGGGCCGGGCGGCAGGTGGGCCCAGGCCTGCAGTTCGATGGGATGCGCGGAGCGCACGCCGAGGGCCGGCGCGCCGGTGAACACCAGTCGCCGCACCCGCTGCGGAAACTGCGCCGCGATGAACGCGCCCACCATGGTGCCGAACGAGAAGCCGGCGATGTCCACCGGCCGATCGCCAAGCAGTTCCGCAAGCGCCCGCTCCATGGGCGCCGGCAGCGCGTCGGCATCCCGACCCACCGAGGCCGACTCGCCGAAGCCGGGCAGATCGGGCACCCACACCTGACGGCCGCCCGAGACCAGCGGACCGATGTTGCGCACCCAGTGCGTCCAGCTGCCCGAGCCACCGTGGAACAGGACCAGCGGGTCGCCCTCGCCCCAGCAACGCCAGACCATCGGGCCGGCGGGCGCCTCGATCACATGGCGGCGGGCGGCCGCGTCGAGCGCCTGGACCTGATCGAGAGAGTGGATCTCAGACGGCAGCGGAAACGGGTTCGGCATGGGCGTGATGATAGCGGCCGGCCCCGGCGGATCCGGGCGCTGCCCCGCCGTGGCGCAGCAGCGCGCCGGAATGGCGGCCGGTCTGCTGGTCGTCCTGGATGGTGACCTCGCCGTTGACCAGCACCCAGCGATAGCCGCGCGCGCGCTGGATGCGCCGCCATTCGCCACCGGGCAGGTCGTGGACGATCTCCTGGGGCAGCACGCTCAGCCGGTGGTAGTCGTAGATCACGATGTCGGCCGGCGCGCCTTCGCGCAACACGCCGCGATCGCGGAAACCCGCCACCTGCGCCGGCAGCGCCGACAGCCGCCAGTGGGCCTCCTCGAGGGAGATCATGCCGTGCTCGCGCACGATCTTGCACAGCGTCTCGGTGGGGTAGCGGCCGGCGGTGAGGAAGCGGGTGTGGGCGCCGCCATCGGACACCCCGAACAGCACATACGGGTCGTCGACGATCTCCTTGAGATAGTCGATGCGGCCATTGGGCGGGGCGGCGAAGAACTCGGTGCGAAGGTCTTCCTCGACCGCCATGTCGAGCATGACGTCCACCGGGTGCCGGCCGGTCTGCTCGGCCACGAGTTCCAGGGTGTGGTCGAGCCAGCGCCGGTTCTTCTCGAGCACCGGGCCGCAGATGACGATGCCGGGCAGCGGCCCGGTGGCGGTGCGCGGCATCTGCTCGCGCAACGCGGCCCGCCGCGCCGGATCGGCGAGCTTGGCCTTGCGTTCGGCGGTGGTGCCGGTGGTGGCCTCGCGCCAGGCCGGCGAATCGTCGAAGAGGTTCCACTCCTCGAGGGTGAAGGTGAAGCCGGCGTCGGTGGTCAGCCCCTGACCGACCACCCGGATGCCGCGCTCGCGGCAACGCTGCAGCCAGCCGAGCACCCGACGATGGATCTCGGGCCGGTGATCGAAAGCCTGAACCACATTCATGATCATCGGCCGGCCGCTGAGCTCGGCCATTTCCTCGTAGAAGGCCTGGTCGCGCTGGTTGTCGCCCGAGATCATCAGCATCTGCATGAAGCCGTCGTTGCGCTCGCGCAGCACCCGCGCGAGCTCGCGGCAGGTGTCGTCGTGCATCACATCGGTGGGCATGGGCGTGCCGTCGAAATCGCGCTGCACCGAAGCCGGCCCGTCGGGCAGCATGCGCTGGGCCGACCAGCCGCAGCCGCCGGCATCCATGGCCTCGTGCAGCAGGCGGCGCAGCTCGGCATGCTCGGCATCAGTGGGCCGACGGCCGGCCTTCGCGTCGGCCTGCCCGAGCACCCAGGTGAGCAGCGGGCCCACCGGCACATAGGGCAGGATGTTCACCGCCTTGGGCGCGCGCTCGACGCTGTCGAGGAACTCCGGAAAGCTCACCCAGTCCCAGGGCAGGCCGGCGGCCATCGAGGCGAGCGGAATCGCCTCGACCCGGGTCATGGCCTGCATGGCCCGTTCGCGCTCGGCAGGCCTCACCGGCGCGAAGCCGAAGCCGCAGTTGCCGATGACCACCGAGGTGATGCCGTGCCAGCTCGACAGCGTGCAGTAGGGATCCCAGAAGAGCTGGGCATCGTAGTGGGTGTGCAGATCGATGAAGCCGGGGGCCACGATCAGCCCGGTGGCGTCGATGACCTCATCCGCGTCGGCCGGATCGATGCGGCCGATGGTCCGGATGCGCCCGTCACGGATCCCGATGTCACCGCGAAAGCGCGGCGTGCGGGTGCCGTCGATGATCATGCCGCCGCGGATCACACGCTGGTAACGGGCCATCGCTGCCTCTCGGAGAGGGAAAGGGAAGCGCCCACCGTCACACGCGCTACCGGCGCTGTCAAGGCGAGCGGCTCAGCCCCCGATCACGGAGCGCGCGCGCAGGTCCGAGATCCGGGCCTCGTCATAGCCGGCCTCGCGCAGGAGCTCGGCACCGTGGGCGCCGAGGGCGGGCGCGCTGCGCGGCCCGGTCTTGCGCACGCCGGCGATCATGAAGGGGCTGGAGACGGTGAGCCCGGGCGCATCGGCAAACGGCACCAGCGCTCCGGCCGCCCGCATCTGCGCGTCGTCGGGGATGTCATCGAGCGTGCCGACCGCGCCGAAGGTCACCCCGGCCGCATCGAGTCTCACCCGCCAGTCGGCGAGATCGCGCCGGGCGAAGCAGGCATCGAGCAGCGCCACCAGGGCTTCGCTGTGACGGCGGCGCAGATCGGGGGTGGCAAAGCGCGGATCGGCGGCAAGCTCGGGGCACTCCAGCGCCTGGGTGAGGGGAACGAACTGCCGGGCCTCGTTGAGCATCACCAGGTTCAGCCAACGGGCATCGCGGCACCGATAGAGATTGGTCATCGGCGCGGGCGAGCGTTCCCGCGGCTGGCGCGGCGGCACCGGCGCATCGAACAGCCGGGCCTGCACCAGACAGCCATTGGCCCACAGGCCATTGGCCAGCAGCGAGGTGCTCACCAGCGAACCTTCGCCGGTCTGCGCGCGGCGATAGAGCGCGGTGGCGATGCCGGCGAACAGGGTCATGGCGCTGGGATGATCGCCCATGCCGGCCACCGAGCGCGCCGGCGTGGCGTCATGGGCCGTCTTGGTGAGATCCATCAGGCCCGATCGCGCCCAGTAGGCGGTGGAGTCGAACCCGGTGCGCCCGGCCTCCTCGCCGGTCTCGCCGTAGGCAGTCATCGACCCGTAGACGAGGCGCGGATTGAGCGCGGACAGGCAGGCATGGTCGATGCGCAGCCGGGCGCGCGCCGCCAGCGGCAGATTGGTGATGAACACATCGGCATGGCGCACCAGGTCGTGCATCACCGCCACCCCGTCGGCGTGCTTGAGATCGAGCACGAGGCTGCGCTTGTTGCGCGAGTCGAGTTCCCAGCCGTAGTTGCGGCCGTCGGGACCGAAGCCGGTGGGCACGAAGAGCTCGCGGTACGGGTCGCCCTCGGGCGGCTCGATCTTGATCACATCGGCGCCGAAGTCCGACAGGATGGTGGCAGCCGCCGGCGCGGCGATGAAGCTGGCGCAGTCGATCACCCGCAGGCCCGCGAAAGGCCCCGCGCCGCCGCCTGAGATCTCACCGGCCGCGGCCGGCACCTCCGTGTCTTGGCTCATCACCCACCCCGCCGCCTGAAGTGCCCGATCCTCCTCCGGGGGCGGCCCGCCGGTCAAACCCGCCGGGCCGGCTTTCGACAAGCCTGTCGCGCGGGCTGTCGATCCTTGACTCGGCGCGCGGGGGCGGGCTCCAATCCGATCGATGCCGACCTCTCCCGCCTCCCCCAAGGACATCCCCTCGGTCGATCGCCTGCTGCGCGGGCCCGAACTTGCCGGGCTGCTCGCGCAGCACGGTCATCAGCTGCTGGCGGCGCAGGCCCGCCGGCTGCTCGACGACTGCCGGCAGCGGGCGCTTCGCGGCGAGCTGGATCTGTCCGAGCTCAGCCCGCCGGCGCTGGCGGCCGCGCTGACCGCGGCGGTGTCGCAACGGCTGGCCTCGCGCCTGCGGCCGGTCTTCAACCTCACCGGCACGGTGATCCACACCAATCTCGGGCGCGCCCTGCTCGCCGACGCGGCGCTGCAGCCGCTGCTCGAGCTGATGCGCGCGCCGAACAATCTCGAGTACCGCCTGGCCGACGGCGGGCGCGGCGATCGCGACGAGCTGGTCGAGTCACTGCTGTGCGAACTCACCGGCGCGCAGGCGGCCACCGTGGTCAACAACAATGCCGCCGCCGTGCTGCTGACCATCGCCGCGCTGGCTCGCGGCGCCGAGGTGATCGTCTCGCGCGGCGAACTGGTGGAGATCGGCGGCGCCTTCCGCATGCCCGATGTCATGGCCAGCGCGGGGGCCACGCTGGTGGAGGTGGGCACCACCAATCGCACCCACCCCCATGACTACCAGCGCGCCATCGGCCCGCGCACCGCGCTCATCATGAAGGTGCACACCAGCAACTACGCGGTTCAGGGCTTCGCCGCGAGCGTGGACGAGTCGGCGCTCGCCGGCATCGCCCATGCCGCCGGCCTGCCGCTGGCCAGCGATCTCGGCAGCGGATCGCTGGTCGACCTCGCTCACTGGGGCCTGCCGCGCGAACCCCTGCCGCAGGAGAAGATCGCCGCCGGCTGCGATGTGGTCAGCTTCAGCGGCGACAAACTGCTGGGCGGGCCGCAGGCCGGCCTGATCGTGGGCTCGCGCGAGACCATCGAGCGGATCCGCCGATTTCCGCTGAAGCGGGCGCTGCGCATGAGCAAGCTGCCGCTGGCCGTCCTCGAAGCCACGCTGCGCCTGTATCTGCGACCCGACCGTCTCACCCGCGACCTGCCCACCCTGCGCCTGCTCACCCGCCCCACCGCCGAGATCCACGCTCAGGCCGAACGGCTGCTGCCTGTGGTGAGCCGCGCGCTGGCGCCGCGCTACCGGGCCGGCGTGATGCCGATGCTGGGACAGATCGGATCGGGCTCGCTGCCCGTGGATCGGCTGCCCTCGGCCGGGCTGGCGATCGAACCGGTGGCCCGCCAGGGCGTGGGGCGCGCCCTGGAGGCGCTGTCGGCGGCCTTGCGAGACCTGCCCCGCCCGGTAATCTCGCGGATCGCCGAGGACCGCCTGCTGCTCGATCTGCGCTGTCTGATTGGCGGCACCGAGGAGACTCAGTTCCTGGGGCAGCTGCCTGCCCTCGTCGAGCGGCTGGCCTGAGTCGGCGCCCAGCGCCTGGTCAGGCGAGGTGCGCGGGCGGGTCGCAGGGCACGGTGCCCAGCTCGCCCGGCACGCTCACCTCGAGCAGCTCGAACTCCTCGGAGGTGGCGGTTTCGTTGTGCCGCAAGCCGCCAGGGATCAGCAAGGACTCGCCGGCCTGCAGACGGATCTGCCGGCCATCCTCGAACTCGAGATCGACCCAGCCCTTGAGCGCATACACGAACTGCGCCTCGCAGACATGGTAGTGCCAGCCGGTGGGCTGGGACATGCCACGGCTCGCCGACATGACCTGCGCCCGCATCCGGCCTTCGGTGGCCTGGGCGACCATCAAGTCCTGGTAGCGGAAGAACTCCCGCCGTCCCTTGACCACCGGCGCGGTCTCGGGCGTGGCATGGGCAAGGGTGCCGGTGACGGTGACTGGTCTGCTCATGGCGGATTCCTGGGCGGTTGACGGGGTTGTGGGCGGTTGGCCGACTAGACGGGATGATGCCGCGAGGGTCGGGACGAGGACCAGCCAGACTGCGTGCCGAAGCCCTCGCAGATCGCCGCGGCCAGCTCGAAATCCAGCCGATCGACTGCCATTTCCAGTTCGGCCAGCGCCTCGGACAATGGCTGGGAACCCGACAGGCTGCGCAGTTCCTCGAGCACGTCCACCGCCCGCATGTCGGAGCGGCGCAGCAGGGGCAGCAGGCGATCGAGCACCGGCTGCAGGTCTGCCGCGGGTGATGGCAGGCTGTCATCGACGCCTGCGCGGGCAAGGCCGCCGAGGCTACCGAGAAGCGCATCCACCAGCGATGGTCCGTGCTGGCCGAGGCGCATGCCGGCGTCGCGGATCGCGGCGAGCAGATCGCCGAGCACGGCTCGAGGCGCATTTGCCTCGCAACCCTGTTCGCCGGCCTCGGCAAGCTCGCTCAACGCCCTGGCGCCGATATTGCCGGCGACGCCTTTCAGGCTGTGGAAGGCTGCACCGGCCGAGCCGAGCCTGCCGGCATCGAGAGCCTTGCCGATGTGATCGATCGACTCGGGCAGCTCGGTGAGGAAGCTGCGCAGCATTCGGCCGTACACGCCAACCTGGCCGCTGAAGCGATGAATGGCGGTATCGACATCGAGGCCGGCCGCACGCGCGAGTTCAGCGACCACGCCGGATAACTCCACCGGCTGCGAACCCCTGCGCGGGGTGCGTTCGGCGCGACCGCAGAGCTGCAGGATCACCGCGCACAGCTCGCGCAGCACGAAGGGCTTGCCCACATGGGCGTTCATGCCCGCCTGCTCGCTGGCCAGCCGATCCTCGGCGCTGACATTGGCGGTCATGGCGATGATCGGCAGGCTGCGAAGATGCGCAATCTCGCGGATCCGGCGCGCGGCGGCATGACCATCCATCACCGGCATGCGGATGTCCATGAGCACCGCGTCGAAGGGCGGATCAGCGCGCAGCACGGCTGCCAAACCTTCCTGTCCATCATGCGCGAGCGAGACCAGCGCGCCTTCCGATTCGAGAAGTTCCTGGGCCACCTGGCGATTGTTCGCATTGTCCTCGACCAGAAGCAGACGCAGACCGGCGAGGGGCAGATCGCTCGGGCGGGCCATCGCCCGGCGCAGGACATCCCGGCTGACGTCCGAGTGCGCATCCTGCAGGGCATCGCGCAGCATCGAGGCGATCACCGGCTTGACCAGGAAGCCGGACCTGGTGCCGGGCAGCGATTCCGCCTCGAGCTCCCGCGCCTCGGAGTCGTGCGAGGACATCAGCAGCACGGTCGCGGGTGCAGGTTCCCCGGGTCGGGCCGGAAGCGCCAGCGCGAACGGCTGCGGACCGCCGTGCGCGATGCCGGCATCGAGGAACACGATGTCCACCGGCGTGCCGCCCTCATGCGCGGTGCGCGCGATTGCCTGCGCCTGTACCGGATCGGCGGCCAGCAGCGCGGTCCATCCCAGGGACTCGGCCATGCGGCCCAGCGCCGCTCGGGCGCCTCCATGATCATCGATGATGAGGGCGCAGCGGCGCTCTCGCGCCTCGGCCGGTGGCAGGGTCGGCTGGTCGCTGTCGAGCGCCAGGGGGATTTCGAAGCCGAAGACGCTGCCCTCGCCCGGTGTGCTGCTCAGGTGGATGCGGCCGCCCATCAGCCCCACCAGCCGCTGACTGATGGCCAGACCCAGCCCGGTACCGCCAAAGCGGCGGGCGATGCTGGCATCGGCCTGGGCAAAGCCATCAAAGAGGCTGCCCTGCCGCTCGGGATCGATGCCGATGCCGGTGTCTCGCACGCTGAATGCGAGCTGCGCCTTGCCATCGCGGCATCCGTGCAGCCGCACCGACAGCACGACCTCCCCGGCCGGCGTGAACTTGAGCGCATTGCCGGCAAGATTGAGCAGCACCTGCTGCAGGCGCAGCGTGTCGCCCCGCAGGCGCATGGGTACGGCCGGATCGATGTCGAAAATCAGTTCGATCGGCGCCCCGTCGTGGGTGCTGGCCAGGATCACCGACAGGTTGCGCAGCAGCTGATCCAGGTCCAGCGGCCCGATGTCGAGCTCCAGCCGGTCGGCCTCGATCTTGGAGAAGTCGAGGATGTCGTTGATCAGCAGCAGCAGCGACCGGGCCGCGCCCTTGGATTTCGCGACATAGTCGGCCTGGCGCGTGGTCAGCGTGGTGGCCTGCAGCAGCTTGAGCATGCCCAGAACCGCGTTGAGCGGCGTGCGGATCTCGTGACTGACGCTGGCGAAGAAGCGACTCTTCGCGGTCGCCGCGCTGCGCGCAGCCGCCAGCGCCTGCGCGAGATCGGCTTCGATGCGCTTGCCCTCGGTGATGTCGTCGTAGATGCCAAGCACGCCAACGATGTCTCCCTGCGCATTGCGCAAGGCCACCCGGGAATGCCGTTCCCACGAGACGCGCCCATCGACACCGGTGCGCCTCGATTCGTAGCCGAGGCGCGCAGCACCCGACGCGAGCACCTCATGGTCGGTGCCGGGATCGGGCACGGGACAGCCCTGGGCACGCAGGGCCTGGTCATCGAGGCCGACCACCTGGTTCGGATTGACGAGGCCCAGATCGTGCGCGAATGCGGGATTGCAGCCGAGGTATCGCAGGTCGGCGCCTTTCCAGAAGACCCGGATTGGCGCGGTGTCGATGATCCGCTGTCGCAGTGACACCGACGCGTCGAGTTCGGTGGAGAGCGCGCTGAGGGCTGACTGGATGGCGCCCCATTCATCCGCGCGCGGCGGGCTCGCGGGTGCGCCATGAAGGCCACTGCGAATCGCCGCCACCTGCGCCAGAACCTGATCGAGCGGACGGCGGATATTGCTGCGGATCAGCCACGCGGCAAGGCCGAGCGCAAGCACCGCCACCGCCAGGATGGCCACCAGCATCCGCTGACGCGCCTCCTGGATGAGCCCGCCCAGTTCCCCGGCCAGCGCGTTGGCGCGCTGGGTGGCGGAGGCATCGAGCGCGCCGACCTCGCGCAGCAGACCGTCTCGCATCGCCTGGCTGCCAGCCTGCAACTCGTCGAAGCGGCGCAGGGCCTGATCGAGCGCCAGCACCGAGCTCCGGTACTCGCGGAGGGTTCCGAGCACCGCGTCGCGCTGGCGCTGCATGGCCGGCACGGGCGCCATGAGCGACTGCAGACGAAGGCTCACCTCATCGAGGAGGGCCAGCGCAGAGGGGTCGCGCCCGCCCGCCCCCGCGATCAGCAGCCGCAGGCCGGCAACCCGACGACCGACCAGAAGCGCAGTCTCGCGGCTGCCGGCAACCTGGGCCATCAGTTGCTCCAGATGATCGATCGGCCTGCCCAGCAGGGTCTGCTCGACGATCTGGCGGGCGCCGATGTTCTCCAGGCCGAGCAGATCGGCCAGCAGACGACGATCGAGCGCGATGCTGTCGCGAAGCGCCGCGCTCACCTGCCGGCATTGCGCGATCAGTGCTGACGCGGTGCTCCCGAAATCGCGCAAGGCCTGCGCCAGCCGTGGCTCGGCGGCCTCGTCAGTCAGTCGGGCAAGGGGCTGCGCGATGGCGACCAGCAGGTCTTCCGGCGGTTGCTCGCTCCGGCAGGCAAGGCTGAGCAGGTTGATCCGGGAGTGGATCGCGGCGAACTCGCGGCTGAGCGCGGCATTGCCCGTCACGGCCGATACCTCGTCGACCGCGCGGCGGCCGATCAGGGTCTCGATGCGTTCGAAGCTGAAGAAGACCAGCGCTCCGACAAGGGCCAGTGCAGCGAGAACAAGCAGCACCAGGCCCACCAGCCTGGCCCCGATGCCGGCGAATCGCTCTGTCATCGGACGCTGCAGCCGAGCGACATGAACGCCAGCCGCTCAGGGCTGCTCACGCACCAGGGTGACGCCGCGCAGGTCCATCGGGCGCAGCGCCACGCCCCTGGCTTCGAGCGCGGTGACATTGATGATCCGCTGGCCCCGGACATTGCGGGCGACCGCGAGCTCGCCGACCGGCTTTCCGCGCATTGCCTCGAGCAGCATGCGCGCCGAGGTATCGCCCTGCTCCTGGCCGGTCTTGATCACTGCCGCCCAGGCGCCCTGCTCCACCTGGTAGCGATTGCCGGCGAGGATGGGGCCTGGGAACTGCGCTCTCAGCAGGGTCATCACCTGACGGTGATTGAGCGCGGTGCCCGCGTCATCGGTGATGCCCTCCAGGCTGTCCACGAAGAGCGCATCGCAGCTCCGGCTGAGCCCCTGCGTGGCCTTCGCGAGCTCGGCCGTGGTGGCCACGAGGTGGAATGCCCCGGCGCGCACCGGATAGTCGGCCTTCTCGGCGTCGACCTGAGCGCGCAGAGCCAGCCCCGGCCCGACACGGTTGGTCATGAAGCAGGCCGATTGCACGGTGGGCACCAGCTGGCGGATGAAGGCGAGCGATTCCCGTACATGCGCGCGCTCGAGCACACCCGAGATGTGGGCGTTGGGAAACCCGTAGCGGTCGGCCGGCGAGTTGACCCCGTTGAACATGACCGGGACGCTGGTGCGGTCCTTCAGGAAGGGCACGACGAACATCGACTGGGCGTCATCGTCGGCGGTGATCACCCCTTGTGGCCGAAGGCTGCGGAACAGCTCGAAGGCCTCCTCTCCCCGACGCGGACCTCCCCGGGGGTCGACCTTGGTGTTCATGTGGAAGTAGGTGATCTCGGCCTGCCCGCGCAGCACGCTCTCGATGCCTTCGCGGATTTCCCTGACCCAGGGGTTGTCCTCTTCGTAGCTCATCACCACCAGCACCTTGTAGGGTGCCGCGGTCGCCGGCAGACCGAGTGCGATGAGGATCAGCAGGACAAGTCGGTGAATGGCGCGCACGGATGTCTCCAGACGGCTCGATCCGGGTCGCGCCGGCGGCGCGCTCCGACCGGGGAGCCCCAGCATAATCCTCTGAAGTGCAATCGGGGAGCCGTCCGTCCGACGCCCAGCCCCGCGAACCGGTCCGGATAGACCGGTTCGCCTCGTCGGAAGTCGGGCCCGCCGGACGCGCGACGGGGACGGGCTGCGCGCACCAGGGCGTGTTTCTGGCGCCGCGGCTCGGCCGAGCCCCCGGATTTGCCACACTGATCGGGGCAATCGGCGCGAAGCGCTGTCGAGAGGGGGTTCTGGAGGCGGGGGTCGGAATCGAACCGGCGTAGACGGCTTTGCAGGCCGCTGCATGACCACTCTGCCACCCCGCCAGGGGCGCGCGGCGCAGGTCGCGCCGGCGGCATCAAACAAAAAGGGAAGCGTGGGCTTCCCTTGGAGAATCTGGAGCGGGAAACGAGTCTCGAACTCGCGACCTCAACCTTGGCAAGGTTGCGCTCTACCAACTGAGCTATTCCCGCAGGTGGCGCGACTTGCGCCGTGCACAGAAGCGGAATTATAGCGTGGCCGAAGCGTCTGTCAAACCATCCTCGCGCGTCGGGCGCGCCGCCTCAGGCGGCGTCACGCAGATAGGGCCAGGCCCGACGCAGGTAGTAGAACATCGACCAGACGGTGAGCACCGACGCCAGCGCGATCAGCCAGCGCCCGACCAGCACGCAGTCCAGCCCGAGCAGACGATCGTTGAAGAGCAGCATCGGGATGGCGACCAGCTGCGCGATGGTCTTGAACTTCCCGATGGAATGCACCGCCACGCTCGCCCGGGCGCCGATCTGTGCCATCCATTCCCGCAGGGCCGAGATCGTGATCTCGCGGCCGATGATGATGACCGCCACCAGCGCGTCGACCCGGTTGAGCTCGACCAGCATGACCAGCGCCGCGCACACCAGCAGCTTGTCGGCCACCGGATCGAGGAAGGCGCCGAAGGCGGAAGTCTGCTGCCAGCGCCGGGCGAGCCAGCCATCGACCCAGTCGGTGATGGCGGCCGCCACGAACAGGATCGTGGCCACGGTGTTGCGGGTCTCGGTCGGGATCGGCAGATAGAACACGCCGACCAGCAGCGGGATGGCCAGCATCCGCAGCCAGGTGAGCAGGGTGGGCAGGTTGGTGGGCATCGGCGAGTGGTCAGTGCAGGCGTCGGTAGATCTCTTCCGCCAGCGTCCGGGAAATGCCTTCCACCTGACAGAGGTCCTCGATGCTCGCCGCCATGATGCCACGCAGCCCCCCGAATCGAGCGAGCAGGCGCTGACGCTTGCGGGGTCCGACCCCCGGAATCTCTTCCAGGGTGGAGGTGTTGCGGGTCTTCGCGCGGGCCGCCCGCATGCCGGTGATCGCGAACCGGTGGGCCTCGTCGCGGATCTGCGCCACCAGCATCAGCGCGGCCGACTCCCGCCCGAGGGCCACCGGCTCACGATCGTCGGCGAAGACCAGGGTCTCCAGGCCGACCCGTCGGCCCTCGCCCTTGGCCACGCCGACCAGGCAGGCAGGGTCGAGGCCGAGCTCGTCGAACACCTGACGGGCAACCCCGACCTGCCCCTTGCCGCCGTCGATCAGCACCACATCGGGCATCGGCGCGGGTTCACGCCCGCCCTCCCCCTCGGTGGCGCGACCGTAGCGCCGCTGCAGCGCCTGGCGCATGGCGGCATAGTCGTCGCCGCCCTCGATGCCGGTGATGGCATAGCGGCGGTACTGCGCGCGACGCATGTCGTGGTCGGCGAAGACCACGCAGGATGCCTGGGTGGCCTCGCCCATGGTGTGGCTGATGTCGAAGCACTCGATGCGCAGCGCGGCGAGATCGGATCCGTCATCGAGGCCGAGCACCCGGGCGAGCTCGCGGGTGCGCTCCTTCTGCGAGCCCTCGTGCGCCAGGGCGCGCGCCATGGCCAGGCCGGCGTTCTGGCGGGCCATGTCGAGCCACTGCCGACGCGCGCCCTGGGGGCGGCTCACCCAGTGCACCGGGTGTCCGCCCTGCGCTGCCAGCCACTCGAGCAGCGCGGCGCCAGGAGACTCCTCTTGGCACACGATGATCGGCGGCACGAAAGCGTCGGCGTAGTGCTGCAGGGCGAAGGCTTCGAGCAGCTCGGCAGGATCGTCGGCGGCGTCAGCGCGCAAGGGAAAATGCGCCTTGTCGCCGAGATGACGTCCGCCGCGCACCATGGCGAGATTGACGCAGACCTTGCCGCCCTCGGCGGCAATCGCCAGGATGTCGACATCGATGTCGGTGCCGGTGTCCATCGACTGCTGGTGGAGCACCCGCGACAGCGCGCTCATGCGGTTGCGCAGCACGGCCGCGTCCTCGAAGCGCAGTTCGCCGGCCGCGTCGTGCATCTGGCGCTCGAGGGTCTGCAGCACCTCCCGGTGGCCGCCACGCAGGAAGCGGGTGGCGTCGTCGACATCCCGGGCATAGTCCTCGCGGCTGACCAGGCCCACGCAGGGCGCGCTGCAGCGACCGATCTGGTGCAGCAGGCAGGGCCGGGAGCGGTTGCTGAAGACCGAGTCCTCGCAGGTTCTCAGGCGAAAGGCCTTCTGCAGCACCTGGATGCTCTCCTTGACCGCCCAGGCGCTGGGATAAGGGCCGAAGAAACGGCTGCTGCGATCGAGCGCGCCGCGGTAGTAGGCCACCCGCGGAAAGCCGTGGCCGCTGAACTTCAGGTAGGGATAGGTCTTGTCGTCGCGGAACAGGATGTTGTAACGCGGCTGTCCCGTCTTGATGAGGTTGCTCTCGAGAAGCAGCGCCTCGGCCTCGGAGCGGGTGACCGTGGTCTCGAGCGAGGCCACCTGGCTCACCATGTGGGCGATGCGCGGGCTGGTTGGTGTCTTCTGGAAGTATGACGAGACCCGCTTCTTCAGGTCTCGGGCCTTGCCCACATAGAGCAGGACCCCACCGGCATCGTGCATCCGGTAGACCCCGGGCAGGTTGGGCAGTCCGGCGAGCACCGGCCGGGGGTCGAAGTCGGCGCTGCCCTCGCTCATGATCGCGGCCGGGGGATGGGTGGCGCCAGCGAGCGAGGCCGCCTCAGCGGCGCACGATCGCGTGGTAACGGGCGGCGAACGCGCTGGCGCGACGCCAGCGCAATCCCTCGAGCAGCTCGCCGGCCAGATCCGGCCGGTTGCACACCAGCACCATGTCGCAGCCGGCCTGCAGCGCCGCGTCGGCGCGCGCCACGATGCCGCCCACGACGGTGGCCGCTTCCATGGTGAGGTCGTCGGAGAAGATCAGGCCGCCGAAGCCCAGCCGGCGCCGCAGGATGCCGCGCAGCCAGCGCGAGGAAAAACCGGCCGGCAGACTGTCGACCGCCGGATAGACCACATGCGCCGGCATCACCGAGAGCAGCGTGTTGCCCAGCCAGCGATAGGGCGCGGCGTCTTCGGCGAGGATCTGCGACAGCGGCCGCTCGTCCACCGGCAGCTCGTGATGCGAGTCGGCGTGGGCATAGCCATGCCCCGGGAAATGCTTGCCGCAGTTGCCCATGCCGCCGAGCAGCAGGCCGTGCATCAGCCGGCCGGCCAGCAGGCTGACCACCCGCGCATCGCGGTGGAAGGCGCGATCGCCGATCACACCCGAGGGACCGTGATCGAGGTCGAGCACCGGCGTGAAGCTGAGATCCACCCCCACCTGCCGCAGTTCGCGGCCGATGGTCTCGCCCTGCAGCGCGGCCTGCCGGCAGGCCTCCATCGGATCGGCATCCCAGAGACGACCGAGCTCGCGCATCGGCGCGATCGCGGTGAAGCCCTCGCGGAAACGCTGCACGCGACCGCCCTCGTGATCGACGCAGATCATCAGCGGCCCGGGGCGGGCCCGCCGGATGTCGGCGATCAGCGCGCTCACCTGCGCGGCGCTGCTGAAGTTGCGCGCGAACAGGATCACGCCGCCCACCAGGGGATGCGCGATGCGTTCCCGCTCGCCGGCCTGCAGGGTGGTGCCGGCGACATCGATCACCACCGGTCCGGGCTTGAGGGTCATGCGCAGGTCTCCTGGACGGCGCTGGCGGACGACGAGTCGGTCAGCCCGCTCGACTCGATGACCACGAACGCGATCACATTGTCGCGCTCGTCGGAGAGCGAGACATGGGCGCGCAGGCCGCGCTGCGCGAGATAGGGTTCGAGTTCCTTGCGGGCCACCGCGATCGGCTGGCCGCGCCGGTTGTTGATCACCTGCAGCGACAGCAGGGTCATCGGTCCGCGCAGGCCCAGCCCGAGGGCCTTGGAGAAGGCCTCCTTGGCCGCGAAGCGCTTGGCAAGGTAGCGCGCGGCGTAGCCCTCGCCGTGCGCGCCGCGCTCGCGGCGACGCCGGAACTCGGCGAGTTCCTCCGGCCCGAGCACCCGTCGCGCGAAACGCTCGCCGTAGCGCGTCAACAGGTCGCGGATGCGGCGGACCTCGACGATGTCGGTGCCGATGCCGTAGATCATCCCGCGGCCCGTCCGATCGCTGCCGCTTCGCGCATCAGCCGCTTCATCTCGCGCACCGCCTCGCGCATGCCCGTGAAGACCGAACGCGACACGATCGCGTGTCCGATGTGCAGCTCACGCACCCCGGGCAGGGCGGCCACCGCCTGCACATTGTGATAGTTGAGCGCGTGCCCCGCGTTGAAGCGCATCCCCAGCCCGATGATCTGCTCGCCGGCCCGCCGGATGCGGTCGAGTTCCTCGGGCACGCCGCGCCCTTCGGTGTCGCGACCGCCGCCGTGAAAGGCGTGGGCGTAGGGCCCGGTGTGGATCTCGCAGACCCGCGCGCCCACCCGCTGGGCGGCGTCGATCTGCGCGGGCTCGGCGTCGATGAACACGCTGCTCACGATGCCAGCGCCGGCCAGGGCCGCCACCACCTCGCGGATGCGCGCCTCCTGCGCGACGATGTCGAGGCCGCCCTCGGTGGTGACCTCGTGGCGTCCTTCCGGGACCAGCATGGCCATCTCGGGCCGGGTGCGGATCGCGATGCCGACCATCTCGTCGGTGGCGGCCATCTCGAGATTGAGCTTGATCTGCGTGAGCTCGCGCAGCCGGCGGACATCGTCGTCGTTGATGTGGCGACGGTCTTCGCGCAGGTGGATGGTGATGCCGTCGGCGCCGCCGAGATGGGCTTCGACGGCAGCCCAGACCGGATCGGGTTCGTGGGTGCGGCGGGCCTGGCGGATGCTGGCCACATGGTCGATGTTGACGCCGAGTTCGATCATAGCTTGTGCAGGTCGATGAGGATCTGGCGGGTGCTCAGCGCCGCGCCGTCGAGATGATGCGCGAGGATTGCGCGGGTGAGGTATTTTGCCTGCGAGCGGGTCCGCGACGAGGGGAAGCTGCCGGCGGCCAGGCCCGCGAGGGTCTCGCCGCTGATCAGGCCCGGATCGCCCTCGGCCGACGGCTCGGCCGCGGCGAACCCCGCCGCGGGCTCCCACCGGTACTGCCGCCCCGGCTGGATCGGCCGCGCCTCGATGTCGCGCGCGAGATCGGGCGCGTAGCCCGCCTCGCGCAGCAGCAGCCACTCGAAGCGGCGCAAGGTTTCGTCGTGCGGCCCGGCCCCGGAGAGCTCGAACAGGGCCTGCTGGTAGGCGTCATAGAGGGCCGGATGCGGATCCTCCCGGGGGAGCAGCTTCATCAGGAGCTCGTTGAGGTAGAAGGCGCACAGCAGCGCGTCGCCTTGCGGACTGGGCATGCCGCCCACCCAGGCCGCCGCGGTGAGCAGCCGCAGCTCGTTGCGCCCGGTCCAGCCCGCCGACAGGGGCTGGAACTGCAGCAGCACGCCTCTCAGCGCGGAATGCGGCCGCCGCGCGCCCTTGGCCACCGCGGCGATCCGGCCGTGCTCCCGCGAGAACAGCTCCACGATCAGGCTGGTCTCCTTGTAGGGAATGCTGTGCAGCAGGAATGCGGCCTGCAGATCGACCCGGGACGCCACGGCGCTCATGCCCGCCTCCGGCTATTCGTAGCCGTAGGCGCGCAGGCTGGTCTCGTCATCGGCCCAGCCGCCGCGGACCTTGACGAAGAGCTCCAGGTAGACCCGGCAGCCGAGCATCTTCTCGAGATCGGCCCGCGCCTCGATCGCGATGCGCTTGATGCGCTCGCCGCCACTGCCCAGGACGATCGGTTTGTGCGCGTCGCGGGCGACCACGATGGTGGCGTGGATGCGCCGCAGCCCGGGGAGTTCCTCGAATCCCTCGAGCACCACGGTGCTCTCGTAGGGCAGCTCGTCGCCGAGCAGCCGGAACAGCTTCTCGCGGATGAGTTCGGTGGCGAGGAAGCGTTCGCTGCGATCGGTGGGCGCGTCGTCGTCGAGCAGCCGCGGCCCCTCGGGCAGTCGGGCGGCGCAGAGGTCGGCGAGCAGGTCCACCTGCCGGCCGGTGCGGGCGCTGAGCGGCACCACGTCATCGAAGGCGCGATCAGCCGTGGCCTGGCGCACCATCGCCACCAGGCGGGCCCGGTCGCTGACGGCGTCGACCTTGTTGATTGCCAGCAGCAGCGGGCTGCCTGCGGGCAGCAGCGCGGCCATCTCGCGATCGGCGGCCGTCCAGCCATGCGCGTCGCAGACCATCACCACCAGATCGGCATCGTCGGCCACCTGCCGGGCCGTGCGGTTGAGCACGCGGTTCAGCGCGCCCATGGAACGGGTCTGATAGCCGGGACTGTCGACGAAGAGCAGCTGGGCGTCGGGCCGGTTGAGCACCCCCAGGATGCGATGGCGCGTGGTCTGGGCCTTGCGCGAGGTGATCGAGATCTTCTGGCCGATCAGCCGGTTGAGCAGGGTGGACTTGCCGACATTCGGGCGGCCGACGATGGCGACGAAACCGGCGCGGTGCGGCGGGACGGACGACTCGCTCACCGGCCGTCTCCGCTGACGGGATCGGCACTGCCCGCGCGGCGACGCGACGCGCCGGCCGGCGCGCGCTGCCCGGCGCGCTCGAGCGCGAGCAGGGCCGCGGCCTGCTCGGCCGCGCGGCGGCTGCCGCCACGACCCATC